>DMQJ01000285.1 GCA_003455715.1 Acidimicrobiaceae bacterium
GCCGGGCAGCATCACGCCGCACACTCATTTCGAGGGTCAGGTGTATGTGCTGACCGCGTCGGAGGGTGGTCGTCACAAGCCGTTCTTCAACAACTATCGGCCGCAGTTCTTCTTCCGTACGACTGACGTGACCGGGACGATTCAGTTGCCGGAGGGCACCGAGATGGTGATGCCCGGCGACAACATCACGATCCAGGTCGAGCTCGGCAAGCCGATCGCCATGGACGAGGGTCTGCGTTTCGCCATCCGTGAGGGTGGCCGCACCGTCGGCGCCGGCCGCGTCACCAAGATCACGAAGTGAGGTAGCCGCCATGGCCAAGAACGACAAGCGGGTGAAGATCACCCTCGAGTGCACCGAGTGCAAGCATCGCAACTACATCACCATGAAGTCGAAGGTCAACGACCGGGAACGTCTGGAGATGAAGAAGTACTGCAACAACGACCGCCGGCACACGGTGCACAAGGAAACCCGCTAACCACGGGTTCGGCCCCCCGGGGTCACACCTCCGAGGGTGGCTGGTAGCGTTACCGGTCGCCCCCAGAGGGCAGTAGCTCAGCTGGTAGAGCATCGGTCTCCAAAACCGACGGTCGGGGGTTCGAATCCCTCCTGCCCTGCCCAGATCCCTTCACACCGAGTCCCACAGAACCGAGTGGACGTATGTCACTGGACGACCTCAACCGAGAGCAGAAGCGCTCACTGAAGAAGATGGGTGCCCTCAACGAGCAGGGCCAACCCACTCGCGCCCCTGCCCCGGCCCGTCGCCAGAAGGACGAGCGTGTCGGCGCCGTGCAGTACGTGCGGGAAGTGCGCGACGAGATGCGCAAGGTCGCCTGGCCCAAGTGGCCCGAGGTGCGCCGCTTCTCCATCATCGTGCTCGTCACCGTGGTGCTCTACACCGGCTACGTCTTCGGCCTCGACTCACTCTTCGGTGTCCTCTCCGGCTGGTTGTACGACTGATGACGAACGACGATTTCACCCCCGAACCCGAGTTCGACGACGCCGTCGACACCAGTGCCGTTGCCGTCGACGATCCGAGCGACGTCGATGCCAGCTTCGACCTATCGTCCGACGCCGAGGCCGCAGCCGACGAGAGCGCCGACGACGACGAGGTCGAGATCGTCGACGACCCGTGGACCCGTCCCGGTGCGTGGTACGTAGTGCACACCCAGTCGGGCTACGAGAAGAAGGTCACCGCCAACCTCAATGCTCGTATCCAGAGCATGAACATGGAGGAGAAGATCTACGAGATCGTCATCCCCATGGAAGAGGTCGACGAGTTCAAGAACGGTCGCAAGCAGACCGTGCAGAAGAAGGTCTTCCCCGGCTACCTGTTGGTTCGTTGCCAGATGGACGACGACAGCTGGTACTGCATTCGCAACACCCCCGGCGTCACCGGGTTCGTGGGCCAGACCAAGCACGGCCAGAAGCCCACCCCGCTGTCGCGGCGTGAGGTGCAGACCTTCCTCGCCGCCAAGGGCGACGGCACGGGCGGAATGCCCAGCCGCAAGAAGCCCAAGCTCGAATACGAAGTGGGCGAAAGCGTCCGCGTGAAGGAAGGCCCGTTCGCCGACTTCGCCGGCACGGTCGCCGAAATCAACGCCGATCACATGAAGCTCAAGGTGCTCGTCAACATCTTCGGTCGTGAGACCCTGGTGGAGATGGACTTCAGCCAGGTCAGCAAGCTCTAAGCGCAGCACCCCGCGCAGGAACCAGGGTAAGGAACACAGTCATGGCAAAGAAGAAGGTCGCTGCGATCGTCAAGATCCAGATTCCGGCAGGCAAGGCCACCCCGGCCCCGCCCGTCGGTACCGCGCTCGGTCCGCACGGCGTCGGCATCATGGACTTCGTCAAGCAGTACAACGCGGCCACCGAGGCCCAGGTGGGCACGATCATTCCGGTCGAGATCACCATCTTCGAAGACCGCACGTTCTCCTTCATCCTCAAGACGCCGCCCACCCCGGTGCTGCTGCGCGAGAAGGCGAAGATCGCCAAGGGTTCGAGCACCCCGGGCAAGGCGTCGGCCGGCACCATCGGCGAGGCCGAGATCGAAGAGATCGCCAAGATCAAGATGCCCGACCTCAACGCCTACGACCTCGAGGCCGCCAAGGAGCAGGTGCGCGGCACCGCTCGTTCCATGGGCCTCAAGGTGGGCTGAGCAGCACCTGCTCGCCCCACATCATTCACATCACACCGCTCGACCGGGACGACCTCGCCCGGCGGCGCTACCACCTGAGGGAGACACACCATGTCCGGTAAGAAGTTCGCCGACAACGCCAAGAAGTTCGATCGCGATCAGCAGTTCACGCCCACCGAGGCGCTGACGCTGGTGAAGAGCATGGCCAACGCCAAGTTCGACGAGACCGTCGACATCGCCGTGCGCCTCGGCGTCGACCCCCGTAAGGCCGACCAGATGGTCCGCGGCACCGTGGCACTGCCCAGCGGTACCGGCAAGGACGTTCGGGTGGCCGTGTTCGCCGCTGGCGAAGCCGCCCAGGAGGCCCGCGACGCCGGTGCCGACATGGTGGGCGCCGACGACCTCGCTGCCGAGATCCAGGGCGGCAACTTCAACTTCGACGTGGCCATCGCCACTCCCGACATGATGCCCCTCGTCGGTCGTCTCGGTCGTGTGCTTGGCCCGCGTGGTCTGATGCCCAACCCGAAGACCGGCACCGTCACCCAGGATGTCGCCAAGGCAGTCGGCGAGTTCAAGGGCGGCAAGGTGGAGTACCGCACCGACCGCTACGGCAACGTGCACGTGCAGCTCGGCAAGGCCAGCTTCGAGGTGGACGCGCTGGAGGCCAACTTCCGCGCCGTGCTCGACGAACTGCAGCGCGCCAAGCCGGCGTCGGCCAAGGGCCGCTACCTGAAGAAGATCAGCCTCAGCAGCACCATGGGCCCCGGCGTGAAGGTCGACACCAACCGTCTGCGCCCCGAAGTCTGACCCTTCGAGCGCTTCGCTCTCGCCCGACCGCCGGTGCCGACTCAGGCATCGGCGGTCGTGCCGTTTTCGGCCCCACCAGACCGCGGTCACTCCATCGAGCCCGCGGCCCGATCGAGTGCTGACGCAAGAAGTGGGATGAGAGTTCGCGCATACGTGTCGCTGAGGTGCGTCGTATCTCGGTACACCATGACGTTGCCCACCACCACCGGACACTCGTCGCCCGGACAGATGGCATCGTTGAGGTCGATCACGCTGATGCCACCAACCCGAGCCGCGGCCGTCTCGAGGTCCCTGTCGAACGAACCGTCCCGATCAAACGTGCACCGTGTCAGGTCGTCACGGTTGGCGACCACGCACTCCGGTACATCGAGCCGTGGAGTGGGGGTCTCACTGAGCACCGCGACTGCAGAGTCATTGTCGGTGAGGGTCGTCAATCGTCGTGCCCAATCCTCCACCAGGAGTGACTGACTGTCGTCACGACTCAGCGCGGTGCCGTTGCGCCACACGGACGGCGTTCGCCCGGTGACGAGGATGAGGTCCGGCCGCTCCTCGACGAGGTAGTCGAGAGCGTGCTGGTTCCACTTGGTGCATGAGGTGTATTCCACCCCGTCGCGGGCGAGCGTGAGGCCACTGAAGGCACAAGCCGCCTTGGAGACGACCATTACGCGCCATCCGCGGGCAATTCCGATCTCGTCGAGTGCCGACACCCATTGTGCAGCCTTCGAGTCACCCACAAGTGCGATCTCGAAACTGCCATCAGGATCGCCGAGGACGCATTCGATGAGTTCCGTCCCCTCGACCGACTGGCGGCAGGCGACGCGATCGGGCACGTCGAGGACGGTCGCCGGGTCGTTGACGATCTCGTCGACCTCCTTGTCCTGCCGGTATCCGGACTGCTCGCCGGGTTCGTCGATGGTGAGGGCACCGAGTTCGGGCAGCGTCGGCGGAGAGGAGGGGTCCGGCGCCTGCTCGTCGGATGGATCGTTGGTGGGTGGCGACTCCGAGCCTGTCGCCGTGGCGGGGTCGGTCGGCGTCGGCAGGGTTGCTGCGGTCGCGATTTCGTCGAGGGCCGACTCGGTGGAATCGTCGAGCGGGCGCAGGGTGGGAGCTGCGATCCACAACACCGCCGAGGCAGCGGCAGCGACGGCCATGGATGCCCCTCCAACGCTGAGACCGCTGAGCGTGCGAGCCGTACGTGGGCTGTGCCTGATCGGTGACTCGATGTAGCGATACGTGAGGGCGGCGGGGCCAAGTGATGCCACCACCACTGCGCCGCTCGCAAGCACGGTCAGCCTTCCCCATTGCGCCTCGGCGACCACGAGGAGCGGCCAATGCCACAGGTACCACGAGTAGGACAGATCGCCGATCACGGTGAAAGGCCGGGTGCTCAGCAGCCCGGCCGGGCCCGCGGAGCGATGATCCGCGGCGCCGACCAACGCAAGCACTGCGCCGACGACCGGGATGATGGCTACCCATCCGGGAAAGACAGCGCCCGCTGGTTGCCAGAGAGCACTCGTCACGATGAGCGCCAGCCCCGTCCAGCCGACCAGGTGGGCGGTGTGAATCGGCATCGATCGCCGGTGCGCCCGGTGGATGAACACGGCTGCCCCTGCTCCGGCGGCGAACTCGAAGGCGCGTGTGAACGTGCTGAAGTAGGCGGGCCCGGGTCGCTGGGTGGTCTCGATCACCGACCATACGAACGACGCCGTAGCGATCGCGCCAACCAGCACGGCAAGCCGAACGGTCAGCACGCCGCGCCGGAACGAGCCACGTGGTGTTGCCAGCGCAAAGAGGAGCGGCCACGTGAGATAGAACTGCTCCTCCACCCCCAGCGACCAGTAGTGCTGGAACGGGCTCGCCGCTGCTTCTTGCACGGTGTAGTCGACAGCTTGCGCAGCGAGGCGCCAGTTCTCGACGTACAACGTGCTGGCGAGGGCGTCGCGGGCGATGCTGGCATGACGAAGCGAAGGAACGAGCCACCACGCCAGCAGCACGGTGGCGGCGATCACCACGCCGGAAGCGGGGAGCAACCGTCGAGCACGTCGGGCGAAGAACCGCCCGAAGCGAATGCGGCCGGTCGTCTGGCGTTCGCGAAGGAGCAGCCCGGTGATGACGTAGCCCGAGATCACGAAGAAGGCGTCGACTCCTACGTACCCGTGCGGCATTGCCGTCACTCCCGCGTGCCAGAGCACCACCAAGACCACGGCGACGGCTCGTAGCCCCTGGATGTCGGCGCGATAGCCGAAGGTGGTTGCCGCTAGAGGGGGAACCCGGTGTGACGCCGGAGGGCTGATCACTGCGCCCGAACTGCCGAGTCGGAAGCGATCACGTCCAGCGCCGCGGGCTCTACGGACCCGTTCTCCAACAGCGCTTGGGCCACGGCGAGGCGGGCGATGGGCACCCGATAGGGGCTACAACTCACGTAGTCGACCCCGCAGGCAACGAGGAATTTGGCGCTCTCGGGGTGGCCCGCTTGCTCGCCGCACACTCCGATCTTGATGTTGGCCCGTGCATCGCGAGCGCTGGAACACGCCTGGCGGATGATGCGCCCAACGCCCACTTGATCGAGCGAGTCGAACGGGTCGGCGTCGAGCAGATCGGCGCGCAGATACTCGGGGATGAGGCGACTGCCGACGTCGTCGCGGCTGAAGGCGAACATGAGCTGCGTGAGGTCGTTGGTGCCGAAGCTGAAGAAGTCGCTGACCTCGGCCAACTCACCTGCCACCAGGGCCGCTCGCGGGGTTTCGAGCATGGCACCCACCTTGATGGCCCCGGTGTAGCCAACGGTGGCGCACGCGTCGGCCACCCAGGTGCGAGCCAGGGCCATTTCGCGCGGGTCGACCACCAGCGGGATCATCACCTCGACGTCGGGGGTGCAACCCTGCTTGGTCACGGCAGCCATCGCGCGCAGTAGGGCGCGCATCTGCATCTGGTACACGCCGGGCTTCACCACGCCGAGCCGCACCCCGCGGGTGCCGATCATCGGGTTCACCTCGTGCAGCCGACGAACGGCCGCGAGTTCGTGGCGACCGTCGTCGTCGAGTTCGCCGAGTGCTTCCGCGACCACCAGGCGTTCGAGGCTGGGCAGGAACTCGTGCAGTGGCGGGTCGAGGAGACGCACCGTGACGGGCATCGGATCCATCTCGCGCAGAATGCCCTCGAAGTCGGCTTCCTGCGCGGCCTCCAGGTCGGCCAACGCGGCACGTTCCTCAGTGGGGTCGTCGGTGAGAATGAAGCGGCGTACGAGCGGCAGTCGGTCGTCGGCCAGGAACATGTGCTCGGTGCGGCACAGGCCGATGCCTTCGGCCCCCATCCGTCGGGAGTGCGCGGCATCGGCTGCATTGTCGGCGTTGGCTCGCACCGCGACGGGCACGGTGGCCCCCGCCCGGATGCGATCGGCCCAGTCGAGCAGCGCCTGCAGCTCTGCTGGCGCCTCCACCACCGACGTGTCGGCACCCCCGAGGAAGACCTCGCCGGTGCGGCCATCGATGGAGATCTCCGTGCCGGGGGGAACCAGCAGGTCGCCGATGTGAAGTCCTGCGTCGTCGATGACGATCTCGCCGGCTCCCACGACCGCTGGGATGCCCCACCCGCGGGCCACCACCGCGGCGTGTGACGTGAGGCCGCCGCGGGTGGTGAGGATGCCCTTGGAGCACTGCATGCCGAGCACGTCGTCGGGGACGGTCTCGTTGCGAACGAGGATGACGGCTTTGCCCTCATCGGCGGCATCGAGCGCGTCGTCGGCGCTGAGCACGATGATGCCTGAGGCCGCACCCGGTGAGGCGCCGAGTGCCGTGGTGAGGAGTGTCCGGCCGTCGCCGTTCGCGAAGTCGGCGTGGAGGAACGTGCCGAGCTCGTCAGCGGGAACGGCGAGCACCGCCTCGGCGATCTCCGCGCCACCTCCGGCCAGGGCGCGCTGCACGGCATCGCGGATGGTGTGGGCGAGTGACGCGCCGTTCGGTGAGCTCAAGTGGCGACCCCCAGGGATGTGACCAGCGACACGCTAGCCCTCGGGTCTGGTTCGGCCCATGCCGGACTCAGACCGTGCCGGTGACCGCCCAGCGCAGGCAACGAGCGAGGATGGTGCGGTACTCGGGTACGTCCCAGCTGCCGCGATCCACCACCCCCAGGTCGGCGATGCCCTGGTCTTGCATGTCGAACCGCCCGCGGCAGTGGCCGAGCGTGAAGTAGGTGACCATGCCGTCGCCGTGGGGGCGGGTGTACAGCACCGGTCGCGGCTCGTCGTCGTCGGTGTGTCCTTCGGTGAACCCTGGGCAGGTGCCGGTGTAGTGAGCGTGCAACACCACATCGAGCGGCGGGTGGAGTTCACTGATGTACAACTCGTCGGTGACGGTGAAGGCAGAGATGCCGTCCACCAGCGGGTGGTGCGGCTGGGCGACCTGCACCTCGTAGGGCGTGATGGGCGGGTGGCCGAGGAACTGGCTGCCGAGCACGGTGGCCACCTCGCCGAGTGCCCGCGGGGTGGAGAACGTGCGCCGCCCCGGCTCGGGCGGGTCGATGGCGGAGTTGGTGGCGTGGAGAGCGAGCCACCGCCCCCCGCGGGCGACGAAGCGAGCGAGTGCCTCCTGCTGGTCGGGGTCGGGCCGCACATCGCAGGTGTAGGTGACCAGGAGGTCGGCAGCGTCGAGGGCAGGAACACAGTCGTAGCTCTCGAAGACCCGAGTCTTCACCTGCGGGTGCTCGCCGAGCGCCACCAGCAACTCGCGACGGGCGAAGTCGAAATCGTGCCAGCGCCCGCCGCACACCAACACCGCATCGAGTCGACCTGCTGGGCCCATGCGGGCGAGCGTAGTCACACCGGCAGGACCGGCGAGCGACGCGTGTGGGAAACTCTCCGCCGTGACGACTCCCCGCGAACGCTGGCAGCAGGCTTTCGACGCATCGCCGCTGCGCGAGGCCACCTACGCCACCATGAGTGGTGTTCCGCTCGCCCCCGTTTATGGGCCAGCCGACGGGTCCGGTGAGTACCCGGGCCAGTACCCGTACACCCGTGGGCCGTACGCGTCCATGTACCGCAGCAAGCTGTGGACGATGCGCATGTTCGCCGGCTTCGGCACGGCCGACGACACCAACTGGCGCTTCAAGGAGATCATCAAGAGCGGTGGCGATGGCCTGAGCACGGCGTTCGACATGCCCACGTTGCTCGGCCTCGACAGCGACGACCCCATGTCGCTCGGTGAGGTCGGGCGCTGCGGGGTGGCGGTCGACACGCTCGCCGACATGGAAGACCTGTACGCAGGCATCGACCTCGGGGCCATCACCACGAGCATGACCATCAACTCGCCCGCGGCGCCCATCTTCGCCATGTTCATCGCCCAGGCCGAGAAGGCCGGTGTGCACCGCAGCCGCCTGGGTGGCACCCTGCAGAACGACATCCTGAAGGAGTACCAGGCGCAGAAAGAGTTCGTCTTTCCGCCGCGCCAGAGCATGCGTCTGGTGCGCGACACCATGGCGTTCACGGCGGCCGAGATGCCTCGGTGGCACTCCATTTCCATCTCCGGCTACCACATTCGTGAAGCAGGGAGTACGGCCGCAGAAGAGCTGGCGTTCACGCTCGCCAACGGGTTCGCCTACGTCGAATTGGCCATGCAGGCCGGTCTGCCCATCGACTCATTCGCCCCGCGGCTGAGCTTCTTCTTCAACGCCCACATCGACTTCTTCGAGGAAATCGCCAAGTACCGCGCGGCAAGGCGCATCTGGGCGCGTTGGTTGCGCGAGCGCTACGGCGCACAACTCGAGCGCTCGCTGCAGCTGCGGTTCCACACGCAAACGGCCGGTGTGTCGCTCACCGCGCAGCAGCCGGAGGTCAACATCGTCCGCACCGCCATCGAGGCGCTCGCCGGTGTGCTCGGCGGCACCCAGAGCCTGCACACCAACTCCATGGACGAAGCGCTGGCGCTCCCCACCGAGAAGGCGGCGCGCATCGCCCTGCGCACCCAGCAGGTCATCGCGTACGAGACCAACGTGGCCCACGTCGCCGATCCATTGGGTGGCTCGTGGTTCGTGGAGGAGCTCACCGATGAGATGGAACGCCAGGCCGAGGAGTTGTTCGCCCACCTCGACGAGTTGGGCGACGGTTCGATGCTCGAAGGGTGCATCAAAGGCATCGAAGACAACTGGTTCCAGGGGCGCATCGCCGACTCTGCATACGAGTTGGAGCGTGCCCTCAACAACGGTGGCCGCATCGTGGTGGGCGTGAACCGCTTCACCGAAGGCAATGACGACGAGCAGATGGACCTGTTGGAGATCACCAACGACGACGAGGCACGTCAGCTGAAACGGCTCGACGAGGTGCGCCACCGTCGCAGCCAGGCGGCAGTCGACGCCGCGATGGAGCGGTTGGCCGCGGACGCCGCCGACCCGGAGGTGAACTTGATGCCAGCGCTCATCGATGCGTCAGCGGCGTACGTGACGCTGGGCGAGATGATGAGCACCATGGCCGGCGTGTTTGGCCGTCACGTGGAGGTGCCCACCATATGAGCGCTCGCATCCTCATCGGCAAGGTCGGCCTCGACGGCCACGATCGCGGGGTGAAGGTGGTGGCCCGCATCCTGCGCGATGCCGGGTTCGAGGTCATCTACACCGGGTTGTTCCAGACCCCTGCCACCATCGCCGCGGCTGCGCTCGACGAAGACGTCGACATGGTGGGCCTTTCGATGCTGTCGGGGGCGCACATGACGCTGGCTCCGCTGGTGGTGAAGGAGTTGCGCGAGCGGGGCTCGGCAGCGCCGGTGGTGGTGGGCGGCATCATCCCCGACCGTCACGTGGCGGCGCTGCAGGAAGCGGGCGTGGCCGCCGTGCTCACCCCTGGCGCCACGGCCGAGCAGCTGGTGGCCGAGGTGCAACGGGTGTTGGACGCCCACCAGTCGTCGCTACACTGACGCCCCGACATACAACGGTCGCTCGCCGTAGACCGCTGGCCCCCATCGTGGGCATAAGGGAGTCCGCTCCACCAGCCGAGGTGAATACTCGCCGGATTCGATCGCTCTCCGTCTTCGTGGTCTGCCACGGCGTCGTGTCTGCCCTCGGTTCCTCGCGGTGTTCGCTGCAAAGCGAGCACCCCGAGACGTCCGAGAGGAGGTGTACATGACAACAGACAACCCCCGTTCCGAGAAGGTCGCGGTGGTCGAGGAAGTCACCGCCAAGCTGCAAGCAGCCGACGCGGTGTTCGTCACCGAGTACCGCGGTTTGAAGGTCGGTCAGCTCGCCGGCTTGCGCCGTCAGCTGCGCCCCGCCGGTGGCGAGTACAAGGTGTACAAGAACACCCTTGCCCGCTTCGGTGCCAACAACGCCGGCCTCACTGGTCTCGACGAACTGCTGGTTGGCCCCTCGGGTATCACCTTCGCCTCCGGCGATGTTGCCGCAGTGGCCAAGGCCCTCCGCGATGCCGCCAAGGCCAACCCGCTGCTGGTGCTGAAGGGCGGCCACATGGGTGGCAAGCTCCTCAGCGCGAAAGACGTCGAGGCTCTCGCCGATCTGCCCAGCCGCGAGACCCTGCTGGCGATGTTCGCGGGTGCCCTGCAGGCACCGCTGGTGAAGACCGCCGGCCTGCTGCAGGCCCTGCCCCGCAACTTCGCCTACGGCCTCAAGGCCCTCATCGATCAGAAGGAAGCCGCCTGACCCCAGGTGGCTCCACCCAACCCCAACTTTTCAAGCACTACACAGGAGTACCCCATCATGTCGATCGAGAGCATCCTCGATTCCATTTCCAGCCTCACCGTCATCGAGCTCAAGGAACTGCTCGACGCGTTCGAGGAGAAGTTCGGCGTCACCGCCGCTGCC
>DMQJ01000547.1:0-305 GCA_003455715.1 Acidimicrobiaceae bacterium
CCCTGCCCGTCGCTGGGCCACACGCCGCGGTGGGCCAGGTCGAGCATGCCGCGGGTGACGAGCGTGCTGGTGCCATCGGGGGCCATATCGCAGAGCTTCACCGACACGTGGCCGAACGATGCCGACGAGCGCACGCGCATCCGCACCACCGGGTTGCCCGCCATCTCGTGCTCGTCGTCGACGGGTGTGTCGAGACACAGGCTGTAGGCGTTGTCGCGGCGTTGGTCGAGGGGCTGGCCCCACGGCAATCCGCCGGCGCACGAGTTCCAGGCCATCATCCCCACGTCGCCGCGAACATGGTGCAC
>DMQJ01000547.1:458-2725 GCA_003455715.1 Acidimicrobiaceae bacterium
CTCTTCCGATCTCACGTCGCCGCGAACATGGTGCACGCCGCCGCCGGGGAAGTAGATGTCGCGCTGGTGCGAGGTGGGAAGCGGCCATACGTCGAACCCCACCCAGCGGCCGTTGTGCAATGCGAGGTCGGGTGCCGGGGGAGTGGGGCGACGAACGAACACCCGCGCCCTGGTGGGAAACGCCTGGGGTCCGCCGCGGAGGTGTTCGTCGAAGAAGCGGATGAGCTCCACGTCGAGGTCGATGTTGGGGCCGGGTCGGGCGGTGTCGGGGTCTTTGTGGCTCCACGGGCCGGCCAGCAGATACCAGTCGTCCATGTGCTCGATGGCCCGGAAGGTGTTGTTGCGGTAGCCGTCGGCCCACCCGGCGATGAGCAGCACCGGGCACGAGTAGCGGTCGTAGCCGGCGCCGCCCGGGCCGGTGCGCACCGACCCGCGCCGCCACACCGGGTCGGGCAGTGGGTGGTCGAGCCACTCGAGCAGCCAGGGCTCGTGTTCGTTCACTCGGCGCTCCCACTCGTCGCGCCACGAGCCGTCACCCACCTCCGCCCAGGCCGCGGGAACCGGTGGCAGTGCGTTCATCGCCACCATGTAGAGCGGGTAGTCGATCAGGTCGAGTGCCCGCAGCACGCCGCCCATGTAGTGCACGTCGTCGGTGTAGCGATCGTCGGTTGCGTACATCGCGGCCACCGCGCCCAACTCCGGCGTGCCCTCCATGGCCATGTGCAGCGAGTTGAACCCGCTGTAGCTGGTGCCGAACATGCCCACCTTGCCGGTGCTCCACCGCTGGGTCGCGATCCAGCGGAACACGGCCTTCAGGTCGGAGCGCTCCTCATCGGGGTACTCATCGGTGGCTCGTCCACCTGAGGAGCCGGTGCCGCGCACATCGACCCGCAGCACGGCGAAACCGCCCTCGCCGACCAGCCGCTGGTAGGTGCCCGCATACGACGAGGTGATGTCGTGCATGCGGTACGGCAGGGCCTCCACCAGCGTGGCGAACGGGCCGTCGCCCTCCGGCAGGTAGAGGGTGGCTGCCAGGCCAACGCCGTCGTCGGCAGCGATTCGCACGAGGCGCGCCAGGCAAGGAGCAGGATCGGGGGCCATCTCGGCACAGTAGCGTTGGCCCATGACACGAGTGGCGGTGGTGGGGCTCGGAGGCCTCGGTTCGGCAGCGGCGTACTGGCTCACCCGTCGGGGCGCCGAGGTGGTGGGCTTCGAGCAGTTCGAGTTGGGGCATGTGCGCGGTGCATCGCACGATCACTCACGAATCATTCGCCGCTCGTACCACACGCCCCACTATGTGCGGCTCACCGCGCAGGCCTACTCGGCGTGGCGGGAAGTGGAAGCCGACAGCGGCCAGGCCATCATCACCACCACGGGCGGGCTCGACTTCTTCCCGGCGGGTGCTGCCATCGACTCGGCCACGTACACCGGCAGCCTTGCTGCGGAGGGCGTGCCGTTCGAGTGGATCGACGGTGCGGAGGTGCGGCGACGCTGGCCGGTGTTCGCCGGCCCGACCATTTCCGACGACACGATGGCGTTGTGGTCGGCCGACACCGGCATCGTGCCGCCCGGGCCCAGCACCGCGCTGCTGCAAGAGCTTGCGGCCGAGCGCGGCGCCCAGTTGCGGCCCAACACGCCGGTGCGCTCAGTGCGTGCCGTCGACGGTGAGGTGGAGGTGGTCACTGCCTCGGGCGCGGAGAGGTTCGGCGCGGCTGTCATCGCCGCGGACTCGTGGGTGAACCGGTTGCTCGAGCCGCTCGGTCTGGCCGTGCCCCTCGCCGTCACCCGCGAGCAGGTGAGCTACTTCCCGCACGCGCAGCTTGATCGCTTCGCCATCGGTCGCCTACCCGTGTGGATCTGGATGGACGACCCCAGCTTCTACGGCTTCCCCGTGTACGGCCCGCTGGCAGCAGTGAAGGGCTCGGAAGACTGCGGCGGACCGCTCGTGGACCCCGACACCCGCACCTTCGAACCGGACGAGGCGATGGAGGCCCGTCTGCATCGGTTCATGGAGGGCCTCTTCGGTGAAGGCTTCGGAGCCCCGGCGACGACGACGTGTCTCTACACGCTCACGTCGGATCGCGACTTTCTGCTCGACCGGCTGCCAGGGCACCCGCAGATCAGCGTGGCGCTCGGCGCCGCGCACGGGTTCAAGTTCGCGTCGTGGTTCGGGCAGCGCCTGGCGGGCCTTGCGCTCGGCGACGCCGACCCGCAGGGCGACCTCGCACCGTTTGCCTTCGATCGGCCAGGTCTGCACGCCCCGATCG
>DMQJ01000440.1:0-351 GCA_003455715.1 Acidimicrobiaceae bacterium
CCCGCCAGCAACACCACCTCGCCGGGCGCGCCTTCGCCGGTGTGGAGGTCGACCACGAACACCTCGTGCGCAGCGGGCAGAAGCGGGGGCAGGGTGGCCGCGAGGAGTCGGTTCGACTCCTCCGTCACGGTGCCGGCGAAGTGCATGCCGTCGGGATGGCGATCCTGCCCTCCGCTGATGGCTGCCGACACCCACGACAGCCCACGCTCGCCCACCCACTGCTGCATCGTTGCGAGGAACTCGCCGGTATCGCCGAGTTCGTCGGGGCACACCAGCGGGTGCAACAGGTCGTACGCCTCGTTGGCCGGAAAGTCGGTGTCGTCGCGCCCCCAGTTGCGGTTGAGGTCGACG
>DMQJ01000440.1:563-6708 GCA_003455715.1 Acidimicrobiaceae bacterium
CTCTTCCGATCTAGTTGCGGTTGAGGTCGACGTTGTGCTCGTTCTGCCGCCGCAACCACGCCATGCCCCACGGGTTCACCGCGTGCACCAACACCACGGCCGTGCGAGGCGGCAGCGCGGGCGGGGCTTCCAGCAGGTCACACTGAATGGCCGAACCAACGAAGCCCTCCACGCCGTGCACCCCGCTGAGCACCACGAGCGCCCGCTCGGCCTCGGCCGGCCCCAGCATCGCCACGTCGATGGTGAGGTCGCTCCCGTCGCCCCCGTCGGGCCCGGTGGCGTTGATGGTGGTGGAGGTCAGCTGTGCCCCGCTCGTCGCCACCGCATGGCGAAACCGCGACCGGCACTCGTGATACGTGCGCGGCGGCTCGGTGCTCATGCGGGCAGGAACGAGGCAACGACGGCCGCCGTCTCGTCGAAACGTTCCCAGTACAGCATGTGCCCACACGCAATCTCGACGACCTCCAGCGCATCGCCGAGCAACCCCCGCAGCCCTGCTACCACGTCGGGGGTGACGAACGGAGCGCCCGTGGCCGCCACGAGCAGCGTGGGCCTGGAGACCACCTTCGCTGGGAGTGGAGCCGTCATCTCGCCCCACCCGGTGACCACCGCGGGCCCGTGGCAGCGCAGGCGGTAGCGACCGTCGGCGCCGAGTTGCAGGTGTTCGTCGAGGTCGGCCGCCACTGCGTCGGCGGCCTCAGGAGCATTGCTTGCCTGGCGGGCGGCCAACGCCTCGGCGACCGAGCCCCAGCCGGCGTCGGCGATGGCTGCTGCTGCGGCCTCCTGAGCGGTGGCCTGAGCAAGCAGCAGCGCCGGGTCGAGCAGCACGAGGCGTCGTACCCGATCGGGGTGCGCTGCAAGCAACGCCAACGCGATCACTCCCCCGTAGGAATGCCCCACCACGTCGACGGGGCCGCCGATGCCGGCTGCGTCTGACGTGTCGACAAGGTCAGCGACGAGTTGCGACACGTTCCATGGGCCATCGGGAGTGGATCTCCCGTGCCCACGCAGGTCGGGTGCAACCGTGCGTCGCTGGGGGAGTGCCTCGGTGGCCAGCCTCCTGAATCGCCCACCGTGGGCGGTGATGCCATGGACCGCGAGCAGCGGGTCGCCGCTCGGGTCGCCGAACAGGTGCGTGTGCAGCACGGCCATGGCGGCATCCTACGAATAGGGTGCCGCCATGGCCGTCATCAGTTTCAGCCGCCGTCTGCACGAACTCGCCGCCGCTGCGCCCGACGCGCCGGCACTCACCGTCGGCGACACCACGCTCACCCGCGCCGAGTTGATCCGCCGGGGCGACGACCTCGCGGTGCACTTCGCCGCGCATGGCGTTGGCCTGGGCGACATGGTCACCGTGGCGGTGCCCAACAGCATCGACTGGTTCGTCGCCTACCTCGCCACCTGGCGACTGGGTGCCACGCCGCAACCCATCTCGTGGCGCCTCCCACAGCGTGAGTTCGACGCGATCATGGAGCTGGCCGACCCCAAGGCCGTCGTCGGTGTCGCCGAGGGCAGCGTGCCCGGGCGCCTGTGCATCCCCCAGGGCTTCGTCGCCCCGGCTGCCACCCCCGAGCAAGCCGCAGCACTTCCCGACGCGGTCTCGCCGGCGTGGAAGGCACCCACCAGCGGTGGCAGCACCGGCCGCCCGAAGCTCATCGTGTCGGGCGACCCAGCCCTCATCGACACCGAGGCGGCCACGCCACTGTTCCTCGGCGACGGATGCCTGGTGATGCCTGGGCCGCTCTACCACAACGGCCCGGCGGTGTGGAGTTGCCAGGCGCTGCTCGGCGGCAGCCATGTGGTGGTGCTGCCGAAGTTCGATGCCGAGGCCACGCTGGCGGCGGTGCAGCAGTACGGCGGCACCGTGCTGTACATGGTGCCCACGATGATGAAGCGCATCTGGCGCCTCCCCGAGCACGTGCGTGACGGCTTCGACCTGTCGACGCTGCGGGTGGTGTGGCACCTTGCCGAACCGTGCCCCGAGTGGCTGAAGCAGTGCTGGATCGACTGGCTGGGGGCCGAGCGCCTCTGGGAGCTCTACGCGGGCACCGAGGCGCAGACGGCCACCATCATCAACGGCGCCGACTGGTTGGCTCACCGTGGCTCGGTGGGCAAGACCGTGCCCGGCACCGTGATGATCACCGACGACGACGGCAACGAACTGCCACCCGGCGAAATGGGCGAGGTGTGGCTGCGGCCGCCGGAGGGTCGCGACACGCCCACCTACATCTACAAGGGTGCCGCGGCCCGCACCCGCGACGGTGGCTGGGAGAGCCTCGGCGACCATGGCTACCTCGACGCCGACGGCTACCTGTACCTCGGCGACCGCGCCGCCGACATGATCCTCAGTGGCGGCGCCAACATCTACCCCGCCGAGGTGGAGGCCGCGCTGCAGGAGCACCACGGTGTGCACTCGTGCGCGGTCATCGGCCTGCCCGACGACGACAAGGGCAACACCGTGCACGCAATCATCGAGGCCGACCCCGCCGAGTTCGACCTCGACGAACTGCGCACCTTCCTCGCCGAGCGGCTCGTCGTCTACAAGCTTCCGCGCACGTTCGAGTTCGTCAGCGAACCGCTGCGCGACGACGCCGGCAAGGTACGCCGCAGCGCGCTGCGGGCCGAGCGCATCGCGGCGATGGGGCAGGGCTCGTGATGGACACTCTCTCCGGCCTCACCGGTGAGACGGTCGAACTACTGCAGGCGCTCATCCGGGCCAAGTGCATCAACGACGGCACCGCCGAGAGCGGACACGAAACGCGCAACGCCGACATCCTCCGCCAGTACCTCGGTGGCACCGGCCTCGACCTGCAGTCGTTCGGGCCGACCCCTGAGCGCCAGTCGCTGGTGGCCCGTATCGAAGGCACCGACCCGAACGCTCCCACGCTGTGCCTGATGGGCCACACCGACGTCGTGCCGGTCAATGAGGCGGGCTGGACACGCGACCCGTTCGGTGGCGAGTTGGTGGATGGTGAGGTGTGGGGCCGTGGCGCGGTCGACATGCTCAACCTCACAGCCTCGATGGCTGTGGCCTTCCGCCACCTCGCGCAGAGCGGCTTCCGTCCCAAGGGCAGCCTCGTCTACTTCGCCGTCGCCGATGAAGAGAGCGGCAGCGCGCACGGCATGCGGTACATGGCCGACCACCATCGCGACGCCATCGCCGCCGACTACGTGCTCACCGAGAACGGTGGTCTGCACAGCGGGCCGAAGGAGCAGCCGTACATCGGCATCAACGTGGGCGAGAAGGGTGTCGCCTGGCGGCGCTTGCGAGTGCATGGCACGCCCGGTCATGGCAGCACACCGTTCAAGGCCGACAACGCGTTGCTCACCGCTGCGGCCGTGGTGCAACGCATCGGCGAGTACCGGCCCGCGCCGCGGTTCCACGAACTGTGGCGCACCCGCGTCGAGACGCTGGGCCTGCCCGATGAGGTGCAACGCGAACTGCTCGACCCGGAACGTATCGACGCGTTCCTCGATGCCCTCCCCGTGCCCGGCCCCAGCGCACATCTGCACGCGTGCACCCACACCACGTTCTCCTGCAACGCGTTGCACAGCGGCGGCCAGCCGTTCAAGACCAACGTCATCCCCGACGTGGTCGACATCGGCGTCGATGTGCGCACGTTGCCCGGCGAAACCGCCGACGATGTCGATGCCCACCTGCGCGCCGCGCTCGGCGACCTCTACCACCGTGTGGAGGTGGAGGTGGTGATGAACGACCCCGCAAGCATCAGCCGCACCGACACCGCGTTGTGGGAGGCACTTGCGCGAAGCATCGCCAAGCCGTTCCCCACTGCGCGGCCCACGCCACAACTCATCGTCGGCTTCACCGACTCACGCATCTACCGCGAGATGGGTGCGGTGTCGTACGGCGCTGGCCTGTTCAGTCCCGACCTCGACCCCGC
This sequence comes from Acidimicrobiaceae bacterium, assembly GCA_003455715.1. Taxonomy (GTDB): domain Bacteria; phylum Actinomycetota; class Acidimicrobiia; order Acidimicrobiales; family Ilumatobacteraceae; genus UBA668. The sequence continues at coordinate 4,466 of DMQJ01000440.1, forward strand.
CGACTTCGGCCGTCGATTCCACGGCCACGACGAACGCATCGACGTGGAGAGCCTGCGCCTCACCACCGGGCTGTGGCTCGACGTGGCCCGCGACCTGCTCACCTGACGGGTCCCGGATTTCGGGCTTCTCGAACCGCGTTATCGTTCCCGCCGGGGCAACGCACACGACAGGTTCGCCAACCTGTCGGGGACGGACGGGAACATGGCAGCAATCGAGGCGAGCGCGCTGGTGGTGGCTGCACCCGTCGCGCTGCTCGCTGCCGCTGGCGGTTGGTGGTTGCGGCGGAACTCCCAACCCAACGACCGTGCACAGGCGTCCGACGTTCGTTCGTGGCCGCACACGATGGGCACCGTCATCAGTTCCACTGTGCAGGTGAGCCGCGCTGGCGACCGACGACGCGACAACCCGTTGGTGCTCTACACGTACCAGGTCGCCGGTGAGGCCTTCCAGGGTTCGCGGGTGTCCGCGCAGAACGGATCGCGCCGGTCGCGACGTACGGGCGACGACCGCAGCGCATCGAGCACCGTCGAGCGCTACTCGGCGGGGTCGTCGGTGGTGGTGTTCTACGACCCGCGCAACCCCGCTAACTCAGCACTCGAACGCTGACCGACGCGCCTGTCACAACGACGACGTCTCACTCGTCAGCTCAGTGTGACCTCATCCCGACCGATAGACGTGATCGTCGTGGGCGCCGGCATTGCCGGGCTCACCGCTGCCCAACTCCTTCGCCGTGCCGGCCGCGACGTGCTGGTGCTCGACCCGTCGCCTCCCGGTGGCCGTGGCCGCACCGACTGCCGCAACGGGGTGCAATGGAACCGTGGACCACATGCGCTGTACCTGGGCGGCCCGGCAGAACGGACCCTCCGCGATCTCGGCGTGTCGTGGCGGGGCGCTGCCCCCGGTGCCCTGCACCTCAGCGATGGCGACACGGTTGGCGTGGGCCCGGCGGGTGTCGGCAGCCTCATCGCCTCGCCCTTCTTGGGCGGGCGCGGGCGAGTGGCAGTTGGCAAGCTCTTCGCCACGCTCGGTCGGCAGCGGCCCGAGCGGCTCGCAGGGCGCACCTTCGCCGCCTGGATCGGCTCGCTTGGCGTGCCTGACGACGCTGCCGCGTTCATCGCCGCAGTGGGGCGAGTGTCGACCTACTCGAATGCGCCCGACCTGGCTGATGCCGGCATGGTGGTGGCACAGATGCAGCAGGCCGGTCGCCACGGGGTGCGCTACATCGATGGAGGGTGGCAGACACTGGTCGATCAGTTGGCCGCCGGTCTGGAGGTTCGACCAGTCGCCGCCACGGCAGTGACGTCCGATGGCGATGGCGTCGAGGTGACGACCGCTGGCGACGACGTGGTGCGGGCGCGAGCCGCCGTGGTCGCCGTCGCGACCCCCGACGCTGCTTCGACACTCACCTCCGTCTCGTACTCCGCGGGTCCTCCGGTGGAGGCTGCCTGCCTCGACCTCTCGACCACTCGCCCCGCTGTCGTGCCGGTGTTGCTCGGGGTCGACGAGCCCCTCTACCTGTCCGACCACGGCGTCCGCGCCCGGCTGGCGCCGCAGGGCCAGTCGGTGGTGCACGTGGCTCGCTACCTTGCCCCGGCTGAACAACACGACCCGGGCAGCACGAGGGCGCAGCTGGAGGCACATGCGGCTCGGGCAGGGCTCACCTCCGACACGGTCGCTGATGCCCGGTACCTTCACCGCATGACCGTCGTTGGAGCCCTCGCCGTCGCCGACCATGGTGGCCTCCAGGGTCGGCCCGAAGACAGCGGAGTGGATCGTGTGTTCCTCGCGGGAGATTGGGTCGGCCCGACTGGTCACCTGCTCGATGCGGCGATGGCCAGCGCGTCGATGGCTGCAGAGCGGGCGGCCACACTGGTGGGTCGATGACCGGCGACGAGCTTGAGGTGTTCGAGGCAGAGCGAGCGCGCCTGCACGCACTGGCGTACCGCATGCTCAGTTCCGTGGCCGATGCCGACGATGTGGTGCAGGAGACCTGGCTGCGCTGGGAGCGACTGGGTCACGGCGGTCGCTCCGGCGTGGAGCGTCCAGCGGCGTGGCTCACCACGACCGCATCGAGGATCGCTCTCGACGTGCTCAAGTCGGCCCGCCGCCAACGCGAGGAGTACGTCGGCCCTTGGCTGCCCGAACCGCTGCTCACGGGCACCGGCAGCGGCCGGTTCGCCGGTGAGTTCGCCAGTGGTCGATCGGGTCAGGGCGACCCAGCCGCAGCGATCGAGTGGGCCGA
>DMQJ01000440.1:6873-15644 GCA_003455715.1 Acidimicrobiaceae bacterium
CCCCAGCCGCAGCGATCGAGTGCGCCGAGTCGCTCACCCTCGGCTTCCTCGTGGTGCTCGAGCGGTTGTCGCCGGTGGAGCGAGCCGTGTTCCTTTTGGCCGACGTGTTCGGCGAGCCCTACTCGGCCATCGCCTCGGTGGTTGACCGCAGTGAGGACGCCTGCCGGCAGATCGCCACCCGCGCCCGCCAGCGAGTTCGCGATGAACGCCGCAGGGTGGCTCCGGTTGCGGGCGCGGTGTCGGCCACCGAGTTGGTGCAGCGGTTCCTCGCCGCATGCGCGTTCGGACAGGTCGATGATCTGCGCGATCTGCTCCACGACGACGTTGTCCTGGTGAGCGATGGCGGTCGATCCGTGCATGCGGCTCGTCGGCCGGTGGTGGGTATCGACCGCGTCAGCCGGTTCCTCGTCAACGTCACCGGACGGCTCACCGGCGACGTCGCCGTTGACGTGCGCGAGGTGAACGGCGAGCCCGGCCTGGTGGTGAGTAGAGGAGGTGACGTCACCATGGTGATGGCCTTCGAGGTCGACGGTGGCCGCATCGGCGCACTACGGCTGCTGCTCAACCCCGACAAGCTGCGACGGGTGGCCGTTCACTGACCATCGGGTGCGTCCGTTGCGCATAGGGTGCGCGCCATGAGTGTGCGCTTTGCCGGTCGGCCCCTGCCCAGTTGGTACGACGACGCCAAGTTCGGCATCTTCATCCACTGGGGTCCGTACGCAGTGCCCTGCTACGCGCCGGTCGACCGCGACATGGGCGACCTGATGCAGGCCGGCAACTGGGAGGAGATCTTCCGCTGGAGCCCGTACACGGAGTGGTATCTCAACTCGTGGGCGTTGGAAGGCAGTCCCGTTGCGGCCCACCACGCGAAGGTGTACGGCCCCGAGGTGACGTACCGCGACTTCGTCGACGAGTTCCTCGACCGGTCGGCCGGAGCCTCGGTGGCGCACTGGGCGCCCCTGTTCCAGCAGGCAGGGGCCCGCTACGTGGTGCCGGTCACCAAGCACCACGACGGGTTCCTCATGTGGCGCAGCGACACCCCCAACCCGTTCAACGATCGATGGATGGCGGCTCGCGACCACATCGACGAGTTGGCCACGGCGGTACGGGCAGCGGGCCTCGACTTCGGGCTCTACTACTCGGGCGGCATCGACTGGACGTTCAACCCGCCTCCGATCCCCGACCTGATGGGCCTGTTCCGCGCCGTGCCCGACTCCGCGGAATACCGCGACTATCTGCTGGCTCACGTGCGCGAACTCATCGCACGTTTCCGTCCACGGGTGCTGTGGAACGACATTGGCTGGCCCGCGTCGCTCGACCCGGCCGACATCATTGGCGAGTACTACGAGGCGGTGCCCGACGGCGTGGTGAACGACCGGTTCAACATGATTGCTGTCGCCCAGGGCCTGCTGCATGCCGACTTCAGCACCCCGGAGTACAACACGACGGCGGGCGCCGGGAAGTGGGAGGTGTGCCGCGGCATCGGTCGCAGCTTCGGCTACAACCGCATGGAGAACGACAGCACGATGCCCACCGTCGACGAGATGGTGTGGATGGTGGCCGATGTGGTGGCCCGCGGCGGCAACCTGCTCATCAACGTCGGGCCGTCGGCCGATGGTCAGCTCCCGCTCGCCCAGGTGGTGCGGCTCACGGCACTCGGTTGGTGGTTGCGGGTGAACGGCGACGCCATCTACGGAACCCGTGCAGGTGGTACGTCGGTGTGTGCAGACGGTCGCCCGGTGGCGTTCACCCGTCGCGGCGATACGGCCTACGCGACCGTGCAAGGGGCCCCCTCGGTTTCCGTGGCCTTCCCTTCGGGGCAGCCAGTCGACGGTGCGGAGGTGCGCATGCTCGGCAACTCGAGATCGCTGCCATTCACCTGGGCTGCGGGCACGCTGCGGGTCGAACTTCCGGATCACCTGCCCGCAGCCCCCGCCACCGCGTTCGAGTTGCAGGGAATTCCGCTCGCCGCAGAGTGATGTCGAAATCGGGTCGCGCCGTTCGTCGTAGTGTCGAGGACCACCAAGGGTCCCCACCGACACGAGAGGACACACCATGCCCCGCTATGCAGCGCTGATCTACGAACCGGCCACCACCGAAGGCCAAGGAACCGAGGAAGAGTGGGCGGCCATCATGGCCGGACACGAGACCTTCAGTGCGGCCGCTGGCGCGGCGGGAGTGATCGTCGGGGGCGAAGCGTTGCAGCCCACGTCAACGGCCACCACCATCCGCCGCTCGGGAGGACCGTTCGGCGATCACGTCGTCACCGATGGCCCCTTCGCCGAAACCAAGGAAGTGCTGGGCGGCTTCTACCTGCTCGAGTGCGCCGACCTGGATGAGGCCGTGCGCTGGGCGTCGCAGATTCCCGGCGACCTGGTCGAGGTGCGCCCGGTCATCGACTTCAGCCAGATGTGACCGACGCCGACCTGCCCGCGCTGGTGCGGCAGGAGGGTGGCCGGGTGCTGGCCACCCTCATTCGCCTCACCGGCGACATGGCCATGGCAGAAGACGCGGTGCAGGACGCCGTCGTGAGGGCGCTTGAACGCTGGCCTCACGACGGCATCCCCGCCAACCCCGCTGCATGGTTGACGACGGTGGCGCGCAACCGTGCGCTCGACCTCATCCGCCGCGAAGCCGACCGGACCCGCAAGGAGAGCGCGGCTGTTCTGCTCGACCAAGTGGTGAACCGGATGGCGGAACCGTTGTCCGACTCCGTTGTCCGCGACGACCAGCTGCGACTGCTCTTCACCTGCTGCCACCCGGCGCTCGCCCCCGACGCCCGTGTAGCACTCACCTTGCGAACCCTGTGCGGCCTCAGCACGGTGGAGATCGCCCGCCTCTTCCTGGTGGAAGACGCCACCATGGGGCAGCGCATCAGCCGGGCGAAGAAGAAGATCGAGACGGCGCGCATTCCCTACCGTGTGCCGGCCGACCACGAACTGCCCGACCGGCTGCCCGCGGTGTTGGCCACCGTGTACGCGGTGGTGACTGCCGGCCATCATGCGCCGGAAGGTGAGCAACACGACCGAGCCGACCTGGCTCGCGAGGGTGTTCGCCTGGCTCGGCTCTTGCACGAGTTGATGCCCGACGAACCGGAGTGTGCGGGTCTCCGGGCGCTCAGCCTTGCCACGTACGCCCGCCGCGACGCCCGGGTCGATGCGGCCGGTGAGGTGGTGCTGCTTGCCCATCAAGACCGTCGTCGCTGGCATGTCGACGAGATCGAGGAAGCCGACCGGGTGTTGCAGCGAGCGCTGACCCGGCGGCGACCCGGGCCCTACCAGGTGCAGGCTGCCATCGCCTGCCTTCACGGCATGGCCGAGTCGTTCGAGGCCACCGATTGGCCGCAGATCGCCTCGCTGTACGCGGAGTTGGAGCGGCTGGCCCCTTCGCCCGTGGTGCGTGTGAACCGGGCGGTGGCCGTTGCTGAGGTGGAGGGCACGGAGGTGGCGTTGGCGCTGTTGGCCGACGTCGAAGCTGACCTTGCGCGATGGCACCTGTTCTGGAGTACGAAGGCAGAGATGCTCGCCCGCCTCGGGCGTGTGGCGGAGGCCGTCGAGGCGTTTGAGGCTGCGCTCGGGTGCTCGCCCAACGACAGTGATCGCCGCCACCTACAACGGCGAGTGGCCGAAGTCAGCCGGCAGTGAACGCCTCCACCCGCTGGGCGAGTTGGGCTCGGTAGGCGGCGGCCCGTTCCAGCTTCAGGTGCTCGTAGCCGCGCACCTGGTCGGGGAGCGACACGATGGCGAGCGCTGCCGCCGCGGTGTCGGAGTTGATGTGCGGCAGCAGCGTGCGCACGGCCTGCACGTACTCGGCCACCATCGCCCGCTCGACGCGCCGCACCTTCGCCCAGCCGAACACGTCGAAGGGGGTGCCGCGCAGGCGCTTGCCGGCACGCAGCATCCACATCAGCGGTGTGGCCCAGCGGCCGAGCCGCAGCTTGTTGCGCATGCCGAGCGCCCGCAGGAACGGAGGGTGCAGGTGCCACACCACCTTCGCCCCCTTGCCGCCCACCGAGCGGGCCTGGGCCCGCGACTCTGGGTGCAGCAGCAGGCGAGCCACCTCGTACTCGTCCTTGTAGGCCATCAGCTTGTGCAGGTTGCGGGCGACTGCCTCGGTGAGCGCTGGGTGGCCGAGCGCGTCGACCTCATCGACCACCGTGCGGAAACGAGCCGCGTAACGGCGGTTCTGATACCCCACCAGGTCGGCCTCGAGGCGGTCCACGAGCGGTCGGTCGTCGTCGTTGCCTTGGTCGGCGGTCGGGGGTGTGAACCCCGCAGCTTGTTCCACCGCAGCGCGGTCGGCCACCCATGAACGACCCCACGCGAACGCAGCCTGGTTCTTGGCGACGGCCACGCCGTTCAGTTCGATCGCTTGCTCCACGTACTGCGGGGCGACGGGGACGTGGCCCGACTGCACTGCCACGCCGAGCATGAAGACGTTCACCGTGCTGTCGTCGCCGAGGAGCGCCACCACGAGCCGCTGGGCATCCACCGACACCGCGTCGAGGCTGCGGGCGGCCAGCCGCTCGGCCACTTCGTCGCGTGGGTAGGAGCGGTCGGGGCGCACCACCATCGAGCCGGTGGGCACTTCCGCGCTGTTAGCCACCACGACGGTGCGGTTGGCGGCTGCCGTGCGCATCGTGGCGTCGGCGCCCGCGGTGAGTTGGTCGAACGCCAGCAGCACATCGACGGACGCTGACGTCGCCTTGTTGGATGCCCGCGGCTCATCGACGCTGAGGCGCAGGTCGCTCACCACAGGGCCTGCCTTCTGCGACAGCCCGGTCTGGTCGAGCCCGCGCACGTGGTAGCCCTGCAGCATTGCCGCGGTGCCCAGCACCTGCGACACCGTCACCACCCCAGTCCCCCCAATACCGGAGAGACGGATGGTGCACTCCCGCAGCCCCGCGCCAGGGTCGGGGAGGGGGTGGTCGGGCGACTTGCTTCCTCGACGATCAGACACCGACGGCGAACGGCGCAGTGGCCGAGGCGTCACGGTCATGAAGCTTGGGCAGTCGCCGTCCATGCAGCGCATGTCGAAGTTGCACGAGCCCTGGTCGATGCGGGTCTTGCGGCCGAACGGGGTGTCAATGGGTTGCACCGACAGGCAGTTGCTCTTGTCGCCGCAGTCGCCGCACCCTTCGCACACCCGCTCGTTGATGACCACCTTGAACGCTGGTTGATCGATGCGGCCGCGTTTGCGGTCGCGTCGCAGTTCGGCCGCGCATCGCTGGTCGTGGATGAGCACGGTGCAACCTGGCTCCAGCGCCAGCGCCGACTGAGCTTCCAAAATGCGGCTGCGTCCGAACACGCGCACCCCTTCGGGGAGGTCGCCCATGCGGTACTTGTGCACCTCGTCGGTGGTGACGATGATGCGCCGCACCCCTTCGGCGAGCAGCACCCTGCACAGCGCAGGCACCGGCAGTTGCCCGAAGGGGTCTTGCCCGCCGGTCATCGACACGGCGCCGTTGTAGAGGATCTTGTAGGTGATGTTGACGCCGTTGGCGATGGCGGCGCGGATGGCGGTCATGCCGCTGTGGAACAGGGTGCCGTCGCCCAGGTTCTGCACGAGGTGTTCGTCGTCGACGAAGGGCGCCATGCCGAACCACTGGGCGCCTTCGTTGCCCATTGCGGTGAGGCCCACGATGTCGCCTTGCCGGTCGGGGTCCATCAGCAGCACCATGCTGTGGCAGCCGATGCCCGCACCGATGAGGCTGCCGTCGGGGGCGGGCAAGCTGGTGTTGTGCGGGCAGCCCGAGCAGAAGAACGGGGCGCGGGTGACCGACAGTGGGATGAGTTGGCGGGGTGCGGGTGGCTCGGGGGTGAGCCGGTCGGCGAGACGGCTGGCCAATCGTTGGCGGAGTCGCGGGGCAATGGTGTCGGCGTCGAGCGTGCCGGTGAACGGCACGAGCGGTTCGCCGTGGGGGTCCTTCTTGCCGCTCACCGTGGGGTGGGTGGCCTGGGCGTAGAGGGCGTCCTTCACGAACCATTCCAGGTTCGGGGCCTTCTCTTCGATGACGACGATCTCGGTGAGGCCGTCGGCGAACTCTCGAACCTGGTGGGCGTCGAGCGGCATGGGCATGGCCACCTTGAACAGGCGAATGCCTGCGTCGCGCAGCTGTTGGTCGGTGGCGAAACCCAGCAGGCGCAGCGCCTCTACGGTCTCGTGATAGGTCTGACCGCTGGCGATGATGCCCACCCAGTCGTGGGGGCCGCGCACGGGCACGGTGTTGAGACGGTTCTCCACGCCGTACTGGCGGGCCAGCTCCAGCCGGATCTCGTGGAACTCCTTCTCCAGCTCGAGCGTGTGCGGGGTGAGGACTCGACCGCTCGGGTGCGGCACCCACACCTTCCCACCGACCTCCATCGTGGGGACGACGGGCGTGATGCGGTCGGGGTGCAGTTCCACCGAGCCGGTGCCGTCGGCCACGGCCTCCACCAGCTTGAGGCCTGCCCACACGCCGCAGGCCCGGCTGAGGGCAATGGCGTGGCGGCCGAGGTCGATGGCCTCCTGCACGTCGCCGGGGAAGATGATCGGCATGTTGAGATCCACCAGCGTCGCGCCGCTCGACGACGGGATGGTGCTGCTCTTCGCGCTCGGGTCGTCGCCGACGAGGGCGATGGCGCCACCTCTGGCGGAGGTGCCGGCAAACGTGGCGTGACGCAGGGCGTCGCTGGCTCGGTCGAGGCCCGGGCCCTTGCCGTACCAGATGCCGATGATGCCTTCGTAGCGGCACGACGGGAGGGTGACGGCCAACTGGCTGCCCATCACTGCGGTGGCCGCCAACTCCTCGTTCATGCCGGGCTGGAACACCATGTCGAACCCGGCAGCGGCGGCCAACTTGGCGGCAGCGCTGACATCGCGGTCGTACCCCGCCAGCGGGCTGCCGGGGTAGCCGCTGATGTAGGCGGCAGTGTTCCAGCCAGCCCGGCGGTCGGCGCGCAGCTGCTCGTAGGGCAGCCGGGCGAGTGCCTGGCTGCCGCTGAGGAACACCCGGCCGTCGTCGAGTTGGTAGCGGTCGGTCAGGCGGTAGTTCGGCACGTCGGACGAGCCGGTGTCGGCGCCGTTCGGGATCGTCGCGGTCACCGCTGCATCTTGTCACCTTCGCAGCAGCCGCGTGCGCGGGCCACAATGACAGGCCGTGAAGGGCGGTACTCCGGCGATTGTGATGTTGGAAGCGGCAGGTGTGCCGTTCAGCGTGCAGGAGTTTCACCACGAGCCAGGCGAACGCAACTACGGCCTGGTGGCGGCCGAGGCCCTGGGGGCGGAGCCCGAGCGTGTGTTCAAGACACTCGTCGCCAACCTGCACGGGGAGCGTGGCGTGGAGCAGGTGGTGGGCATTGTGCCGGTGAGCGGCCAGTTGTCGTTACGAGAGTTGGCCGCGGCGCTGGGTGGCAAGCGAGCGGAGATGTGCCCCACCGATGTGGCCCAGCGCATCACCGGCTATGTGGTGGGCGGCATCAGCCCGTTCGGGCAGAAGAAGCGCCTGCGAACCGCCATCGACGAGACGTGCATCCTGTTCGACACCATCTATGTGAGCGGCGGCAAGCGCGGCCTCGACATCGAGATCGCACCCGACGACCTGGTGGCCGTGCTGGACGCGGTGGTGGCCCCTATCGGCACCGACCGCTGACCGTCCACCGCCCACCGTCGCGCTCAGTTGCGCTTCACCCGGCCGGCGAGGGCGCGGAAGGCGAGCGTGAAGCTGATGGCCCCGAGGCCCCCGATGGCCAGTAGCCCCTTACCGATGGTGCCCCACTCCCAGCCGGTTTGCAGGATGGCCCGCATCGCGTCGAGCAGGTAGGTGGTGGGGTTGAACTTCGCGGCCGTCGCCAACCACCCGGTCATGGCCTCCGCCGGAAGGTAGGCGGTGGTGAGAAAGGCAAACGGGAAGAACAGCAAGAACGCGTTGTTGACCGCCGTTGGGTTACCGGTGCGCAGGGCGATGGCATAGGGGAACCCGGTGAAGGCCAGCCCCCACAGGCCAGCGATGAGGATGAACAGCAGCATGCCGAGCACCCCGGTGGCCACGTCGATACCGAGGATGAGCCCGAGCACCATCACCGGGGTAGCGAGGGCGAGGATGAGCACCAGGTCGGCGGTCATCAAGCCGAGCAGCAGGGTGCCCCGCTTCACCGGGGTGAGGAGCAACCGATCGAGGTAGCCGCCTTGGATGTCGGTGACCAGGGAGTTGGCCCGGCTGACACCGGTGACGGCGAACACCACCGCCACCGGTAGCTGGAACGCCTTGTAGTCGAAACCGTCGGGGAAGCCTGCGCCGCCCTCCACGAACGCCTGCAGCGCACCGACGTTGACCACGAAGAAGAACAACGGAATGATGAGCGCCGGCCCGAACGCCTCGGGATCGCGCAGGGTGAGCCGCAGAGCGCGCAGTGCAACGGTGCGCCAGTCGGCGAAGAAGCCGGCACTGCGGGCGTGCACACGCTGGCCGTGCTGGATCGTGGAGGTGGTGGTGATCTGGCTCATGCTGCGTCCTCCTGCATACGGCCACCGGTGAGGTGGAGAAACACATCGTCGAGGGTGGGTGTGCGCAGGGTGAGCCCCTCTACCGCCACCCCGGCCTCGGCAAGGGCCACGGCCACCGGGCTGATGGCGGCGGCGCCGTGCTGCACCGACATCACCACCTCATCGTCGCCGGCCTCGACCCGGTCGACCTCGGCCACCGGCTCGACCGCGGCGGCCACAGCGGCGCCCTGGCCGGGTGCCACCTTGGCGACGATGACGTCGCTGCCGATGCTGCGCTTCAGCTCTGT
>DMQJ01000054.1:0-255 GCA_003455715.1 Acidimicrobiaceae bacterium
AGCACGCCCGCGCCGTTCGGCCCGACCGTGTTCGGGTGCCCGCCGCAGGGTGGGCGTTGGTCGTCGCCGCGCTGTGCTTGATGGCGTCGAGCCAGGTGCTGTTCGTCACCTTTGGGGGCTGGCTGAAGGACCATCACGGAGTCGGCACCGTCGGCATCGCCGTACTCGCCTTCGCACTCGGGTTCGCCGAGTTGTTCTCGTCAGTGTCGGCGTCGCGCGTCGCCGACGGATGGGGCAAGGAACGCGCCGGGGCGG
>DMQJ01000054.1:468-897 GCA_003455715.1 Acidimicrobiaceae bacterium
GGGCGCGTTGGTGATGGTGCCGGCAGCGTTGGTGCTGTTGGCCGGCCACGACGTGCTCTGGCTCGGACTGCCCGCCTTGGTGGTCGCCATCGCGGCGTTCGAGTTCGCAATCGTCAGCGTCATCCCACTCGGCACGCAGATGGTTGCGGGCGCACCCGCGTTCGGCATGTCGGTGATGTTGGCTGCAGGCACCCTCGGCCGAGCGTTGTCGAGCATTCCCGCGACGCGGGTGTACACCCGCTACGGCATGGCCTGGCCGGCCGCGATGTGTGCGGTGCTGGCCGTGCTCACCGCGCTCGGTTTGCGGTTGGTCGCGGCTCTCCGCACCCGCTGAGGCGCGAAGGGTTGCTGGGGCCGCCTGTACGCAGCGTTTGTGTCAAAACCCGGGACCCGTCGGCCCTGGTGAGGGCCTGTCACCTTTTACGTAAA
>DMQJ01000054.1:1077-4972 GCA_003455715.1 Acidimicrobiaceae bacterium
CCTGTCACCTTTTACGTAAAACGTGGTTGGGGGGGGTGTTAGCGGTAGGCGTTGGTGATGGGGAGGCGGCGGTCTTTGCCGAATGCCTTGGTGCTCACCTTCACGCCCGGGGGGCACTGGCGGCGCTTGTACTCGTTGATGTCGACCAGGCGGCACACGCGACGCACCGTGGCTTCATCGTGGCCCAACTCGACGATCTCTGGCGCCGTGCGGTCGTCTTCCACGTAGAGCGCGAGGATGGGGTCGAGCACCTCGTAGGGCGGCAAGCTCTGGTCGTCGCGCTGATCGGGGCGCAGTTCGGCCGACGGCGGCTTGGTGATGACGCTCTCGTTGATGGTCTCGCGGCCGTCACGACGGTTGACGTAGCGGCACAGGTCGTACACCCGAGTCTTCAGTACGTCTTTGATGACGCCGTACCCGCCCACCGAGTCGCCATAGAGGGTGAAGTAGCCGACGGCCATCTCGCTCTTGTTGCCCGTGGTGAGCACCATCCAGCCGTGCTTGTTCGACGGCGGCTCGCTGCGTGCCGACCTCGCCCGTCGTGTTGCGTGGCCCACCGAGAGCGCCGTCGCGGCGCGATCGGCGACGCTGCGTGCCTATCTCGACGCCGAGATTGGCCCGGCGCTCGAGCGACTCGGGTTCGCGGTGTCGGTGCACGACAACCCGGTGAGCGGTGCGCCGCCGCTGCTCGTCGGGGTGCGCGACGAAGACCCGTCGCTGCCCACCGTGTTGTTCTACGGCCACGGCGACGTGGTGACCGGGCTGGAGGGTGCTTGGCGCGATCACCGCGACCCCTGGACGCTCGACGACACGGGCGATCGTTGGTACGGGCGGGGCACCGCCGACAACAAGGGCCAGCACAGCGTGCTGCTCGCCGCGCTCGCAGCGTTGCACACCGCTCGGGCAGGCTCCCTCGGCTTCAACGCGAGGTGGTTGTTCGAGATGGGGGAGGAGGTCGGCTCGCCGGGCTTGCACGAGTTCTGCGCTCGCTCGCGCGACCTGCTCGCGGCCGACGTACTGATCGCGAGCGACGGGCCACGCCTCGCTGCGGATCGGCCAACGGTGTTCCTCGGGTCGCGGGGCATCGCCGAGGTCGACCTCGAGCTGCGGCTACGTGATGGTGCGCATCACTCGGGGAACTGGGGCGGGCTGCTCCGCAATCCGGGCACGATTCTCGCCGGGGCCATCGCCTCGCTCGTCGACGCGCACGGCGTCATCCGGGTGGCGTCGTTGCGGCCGCCGCCGATTCCCGATTCGGTCCGGCGCTGCCTCGCCCCGCTTCAGGTCGGCGGCGGACCCGACGATCCGACGATCGACGACGGCTGGGGTGAGCCGGGGCTCACACCTGCGGAGCGTGTCTTCGGATGGAACACGCTCGAGCTGCTGGCATTCGGGTGCGGCGACCCGGAGCGCCCGGTCGGTGCGATCCCCGGCGTCGCCCGCGCCACGCTGCAGCTGCGTTACGTCGTCGGCACCGACGTGTCGCGCTTCGACCAGGTGATCGCGGAGCACCTCATCGAGCACGGCTTCGACGGAATCCAGGTGAGTGAACCGCGCCTCGCCGCAGCGACCCGAGTCGACCCCGACGACCGCTGGGTGCGCTTCGCCGTCGACGTCATCGGTGATGCGACCGGCAAGGAGGTGGCCGTGCTGCCGAACCTCGGTGGCACCATCCCGAACGATGCGTTCAGTGAGGTGCTCGGGATGCCCACGGTGTGGGTGCCACACAGCTACCCGGGTTGTTCGCAGCACGCACCGAACGAGCATCTCTTGCCCGCAGTCGCTCGCGAGGGCCTGCTGGCGACGACGGCGCTGCTGTGGGAGCTTGGCGAGCTCAGCATGGCGTGACGCCGCTGGCCGGGCGGTCCACACACCGACCGTGCGTTCACCTCGTTTCGATTTCGATTCGGAGAGCCACGAGTGACAGGTGGCTACCGCTCGAGGTGTTGGCGCCACCGTCGACGGTCGGCGTCGAAGTCGGCCTCCCAGCTCCGCCGTTCGTCGTCGTCGAGGTCTTTGAAGCCGGACTTGATCAACGTCCACGGCACGGGGCAGGGGCCGTCGTGCAGTAGCCAGCCCTGCGAGATGTCGACGTCAGCCGTCTTGCGGGCCGAGGAGGTCCCAGCGGTTGCCCCACGGGTCGACGAAGACCACGACGTCGCCGTACGGCTCCCGCCGCGGGTTGCCGACGAACTGCACATCGGCGGCGACCATCCGCTGCCTGGTCCCCTCGAAGTCGTCCACTCGTAGGAACAGCCCCACTCGGCCGGCGAACTGGTTGCCCACGGCTGCGTGCTGGGCGTCGCCGTCGGCCTGCGCCAGGAGTAGCCCGGTGGCGGCACCCGGGGGTGCCACCACCACCCATCGCTTCGGACGGCCGTCGTTGGTGAGCGAGGGCGAGTCGTCGCGAAGCTCGAAGCCGAGCACGGTCAGGTTGCTGAGCGTCCCGGGGCCGGTCCCGTCGGGAGCCCAGTCACCGGCGCCGTTGCCCCACACGCCGGCGTTGCCGTCCCAGCCGCCGCGATTCCCATCCCAGCCGCCGCGATTTCCGTCCCAGCCGCCACGGTTGCCGTCCCAGCCGCCACGATTGCCGTCCCAGCCGCCGCGCGCGATGGCGGTCGTCTCGTCGGGTGGCTCCTCGTAGCATCCGGCCAGCGCGCTGGAGAGCCCCAGGCACGTGAGCACGGCCAGATTCGTAGCGCAGCTTTGCATACGCGACCTCATGAGCAGAACGCGTGCCGTCGAGCGGCCCCCCGTCTCGCGAAGCTAGCACACGCCCGCTCCTCACAACCCCTCGATCGAACGGACGCGGCCCGGGAGTCTCGCTGCGGGCTCGAGCCTGCAGGTGCGGCCTCGAGCCCGCACCTGTCCCCGGAGCCCCACGCGGCGAGCTTTGGTTGCGCCCGCATCCCCTGCCGTCTCGTGCTAGACACCGAGAGATGCACGAGCCCGAGGGGACTGGCTCGACCCGTGCGCTCGCGCGCGCGCGGGCCGAGCTGCGCCTGCAACGCTTCCGGTTGACCGTTGTCGCTGGTCCGGAGCGCGGTCGATCCGTCGAGGTGGGAGCCGACGAGATCACGATCGGAACGGCGCCCGGCAACGATCTGGTGCTTGAGGATCACGCCGTCTCCCGCCACCACGTGACCATCACCAGCACCCCGCGGGGCGCCCTGGTCCGCGACCTCGGGAGCACCAACGGGACCAAGGTCAACGGGGTGCCGGTCGAACGGGCGTACCTCTTGCCTGGCGCGACGATCTCGCTCGGACACTCGGAGCTCCGCGTGGAGCCGGCCGGCGAGACCCACGAGGCCCTCTCCGCCGAGGACCGCTACGGCCGGGCCCTGGGAACCTGTCCCGCGATGCGGCGGATCTTCGCGCTCTTGCCTCGTCTGGCCGCCGCCGACGCGACGATCCTGCTGGAGGGCGAGACCGGCACCGGCAAGAGCCTCCTCGCCGAGGCCATCCACGAGGCCAGCCCCCGCGCGAGCGGCCCCTACGTCGTGGTCGACTGCGGCGCGATCCCGCCGACCCTCATCGAGAGCGAGCTGTTCGGGCACGAGAAGGGCGCGTTCACCGGGGCGGCGACGACGCGGATCGGCGCGTTCGAATCGGCGCGCGGCGGGACGTTGTTCCTCGACGAGATCGGCGAGCTCCCGATCGAGATGCAGCCCAAGCTCCTGCGCGCGCTCGAGGAGCGCGTGGTCAAGCGCGTGGGCGGCAACGAGTCGATCCGGCTCGACCTGCGGCTCATCGCCGCGACCAACCGCGAGCTGCGCGAGGAGGTCAATCGCGGACGGTTTCGATCGGATCTGTTCTACCGCCTCGCCACGATGCGGTTGCGGATCCCGCCGCTGCGCGAGCGGCGAGACGACATCCCGCCGGGCAGCAGCGTGAT
>DMQJ01000407.1:0-6660 GCA_003455715.1 Acidimicrobiaceae bacterium
CATCCCGCGGCGTCGAACGCGTCGGTGGCAAACGCCTCCGGGCCCATGGCGAAGATCACCACGAAGTCGCCCTCAGGGGTGAAGTAGCTGCCGCGCCACGTGTCGCCGAGGTCGTCGACCGGCTCGGAACCCAGCACCTCCCATCCCGCGGCGTCGAACGCGTCGTTGTAGGCCTTGATGGTGGCTTCCGGGTCGAGGGTGGAACGGCGGATGTCGCCGAAGCCCACGGTGTCGCTGAGACCGAGTGCGTTGCCCACTGCGGGCAGGCTCTCCACTGGGCCCACGCCGGGGGGCACGGGCTGCGAGTCCCACCAGGCCGGCTTCTCCACCTTGGGGTCGGGGTCGCACACGGTGCCCTCGTCGGGCAGCTCCAGGTCGGCCAGCAGTTGCGCCTCGTAGTCGGTCACACAGGTGCTGGTGAGGAGCTGGCCGTGGCCTTCACCGGTGAACGTCAGCAGGCGGGCGTTGGGCCCCAGCGCGTCGGTCATCTCCTCCGACCAGCGGAACGGGGTGGCCGGGTCGTTGAGGCCACCCACCACCAGGATCGGCCCGTCGCCCGAATAGTCGAGTTCCACCACCGGCTGGTCGTCCATCAGCCCGTCGCAGTTGTTGCCGGAATCTTCCAGGTCTTCCAGCACCACGTCGCGGGCGGCTCGCGGTGCCTTCTCCTGCAACTCTTCGAGGAAGGCTTCCGGGTCGGGGATCGGTTCGTCTTCGATGCCGCTGGCGCACAGGATGACGCCGATCGATTGGAACAGCGTGTTGAACGTGCCGTCGGCGTTGCGGCCCCGATAGCTGTCGGCCAGGCTGAACAACCCGTCTGGGTCGCCCGCCTCGGCGTCGGCCAAGGCTTGTGCCAACACCGGCCACTCGCTCTCGCTGTAGAGGGCGGCCGAGGTGGCGGTGTCCATCACCGCCTGGTGGGCGATGCGGCCGTCGCTGCCGGCGCGCTCGTTGTCGTCGAGATCTTGGAACAACGCGTCCCAGCGGGCGGGCACGTCGTCGGCATGGAACGCACAGTCGGTGTTCTCCTCACACCATGCGGCCCAGTTGTTGAACGCCTCCTCGAAGCCCACCACCTGGGTGAGGTACTGCTCTTCCACGCTGTCGCCGTTGGGTTCGTAGGCGGCGTCGAGCACCATGGCCCGCACCCGCTCGGGGAACAGCGTGGCGTACACGCCACCGAGGTACGTGCCGTAGCTGATGCCGAGGAAACTCATCTGGTCGTCGCCCAGGCCGGCACGGATCATGTCCATGTCTCGGGCGGTGTTGGCGGTGCTGTAGTGGCGCAAGGTGTCGCCGTAGCGCTCACGGCAGCCGTCGTCGAATGCCGTCTCGTCCTCTTCCAACAGTCGCTCTTCTTCGGGGGTGTCGGGGGTCCAGTCGAGGTACAGCGTTTCGTCGATGTAGTCGTCGTCGAGGCAGCGAATGCCGCCGCTGCGATCCACCCCTCGCGGGTCGAAGCCGACGATGTCGAAAGCCTCAAGGCCGAGCGACTCCTGGATGTAGTCGCCGCTGTAGGCGATGGGGTCGAACCCCGAACCGCCCGGCCCGCCGGGGTTGAACAGCACGGCGCCCTCGCGGCGCCGCAGCGCAGGCTGGCGCACCATGACGACGTCGATGGTGTCGCCCTCCGGGTCGGCGTAGTCGAGCGGCACGGTGAGCGTGGCGCACTCGAGGTCGGGGTTGCCTTCGGCGGCTTCGTCGTCGCACTCGCCCCACTCGATGGGATCCACCTCGGGCATCACGATGCCCGGGTCGGTGGTGTCGGGAGTGGGCTCCGTGGTGTCGGTGGCCTCAGTGGTGTCGGGCGCTGTCGCCTCGGTGGTATTCACCGCTTCCTGCTGGGTGGCGCGCACGCCACTGTCGCTGGAGCACGCAGCAGCCAGAAGGCCCCCGAGGGCCAAAAGGGAGATGCCGAGCAGATGTGTCCGTCGCCGCATAGCGGCAACCGTAGTAGGGCACGCGATGGGTCGCATGTCGCGGATCGGCGAGGGCCGCCGCCGAGCCTGCCGCTAGGGTCCTGCCTCTGTGAAGGTCAGCCCCCGATGACCCACCAGCCTTCTGTCATGCGTCTGCTCTGCGTCACCCATGTGGCGCCGGTGCCGCCGCGTGCGGGTAACGCTGTTCGCATTCAGCGCCTGTTGCGCTGGTTGGTGAGCGACGGATGGCAGGTGCGGGTGGTGGTGTGTCCTGCGGTGGAACCCGGCCCGGAGGTGTTGGCTGCGATGGCCGCCGAGCCGTACGAGGTGACGGTGTGCCCACACGGTGGCCATGTGCCCGGTCTCGCTGCCCGGCTTGGTGAGGAGCCGCCGGCCGACGCTGCGGCAGCGAGGGTGCGCAGGCTGGTGAGCGGCCTGTGCCCCGACGGGCTGGTTGCCCAGGTGGAGGTAATCGACCGCGAGTGGCAGCCGGATGTGGTGGTGGCGGAGTACGCGTTCCTCTCGCGGTGCTTCGGCGTGTTGCGTCCGCAGGTGGTGAAGGTGGTCGACGCCCACGACGTCTTCTCCGCCAAGGCCGACAAGGTGGAGCGGCTGGGGGTCAGTGACGGCTACGCGCTCACGGCCGCCGAGGAGGCCGCGCTTCTCACCCCTGCCGACGTCGTGGTGGCCATCCAAGCCGACGAGGCGATGGTGCTCGCTCGCCTTGCTCCCCACGCGACGGTGGTGTCGGCCGGTATCGACCTGCCCTGTGCTGCCGAACGCCCGGCCGCCAACGCTGCCGTGTCCGCGGCGACCGCACTGGTGGTCGGATCGCTGAACCCGATGAACGTGGCCGGGCTCACCGAGTTCCTCCATTTCGCCTGGCCGTTGGTTCGCGCGGCCGAGCCCGAAGCCACGTTGTGTGTCGTCGGCCCTCTCGGCCAGGTCGTGCCGACCGAAGCCGTCGCCGCTGGCGTGCAGGTGCTGGGGGAGGTCGACGATCTTGCTGCGTACTACCGGGAGGCGGCCCTGGCGGTGAACCCTGCGCCAGCGGGCACCGGCCTGAAGGTGAAGACGGTGGAAGCGGTGGCCAACGGGTGCCCGGTGGTGGTGTGGCCCGCGGGCGCCGACGGGGTGCATCCAGCCCTCCTTCCCGGCTGCCATGTCGCCAGCGACTGGACGGAGTTGGCCGCCAAGGTGGTGGAAGGTCTACGGGGCGCGCTTGCCCGAGCCGACGCCGCGGACGTGTCGGTCGCCTTGTCGGCCCCGGAGGTGTACGGACGGTTGGGCACCACGCTGAGGTCGTTGGTCGAGGGGCGACGAGTTGCCCCTCGTCGGTCGCGGGGCCGTACACGAACCGGCGCGTCGCCTCGTCTGCTCTCGTTGTTCGTGCAGCATGGTGCGCTGGCGTATCCGTCGGCGCTCACCGAACTCCGCGCGCTCATCGGCCGGCAGTTGCCCGGTGTGCGTCACGACGTGCTCGTGCTCGACAACGCAATGCCTGCCCGACGACCCCATCCGCTTCGGGGTGTTGCCCGCTTGAGCACGGTGCGCTGGCCACGCGCCGTTGCGGCGTCGAACGAGGCGTGGGAGTTCTCGGCGTGGGACGACGGCATCGCGTGGATGGGTGGCCGGCTCCACCGGTACGACGCGGTCGCTCTCGTGACGTCGGCCTTCCTGCAGTACGACGCTCGTCGGCACCTCGAGCGCTTGCGCCCCGCAATGGTGGAGATGGTGTGCGACCAACGAGTGGTGCTCGGCCACACCGATCGCTACGACGAGCCGGTGTGGTTCGACGGCGCCGCGCTGCAGGAGTGGGTACGCAGCTCGTTCCTCCTCGTCGCGCCCGACGAGCTTCTGCGGTTGGGTTCGCTGGTGTCGGCGCAGGCGATGCACCGGGTGTTCGTCGACACGCTCGCCAAGCCGGGTGAACCTGGTGAGCCTGGCGCCGCGGTATCGCCCTTCCGCGCCGACGCGCCGCTGAGCGCGAGCTACCAGCGGTATCTGCTCGGCTGGCTCACCGGCGACGGCACGGGGCAGGGCGTGGAATGGCACTCGCGGTTCGAACTCCGTGACGCCACCCTGCCCCGCTTCCGCGCGAAGGCGACCGCCATCGTCAATGAGCAGCTGCTGACCTACCGGCTGCGGGCACAGGGTTGCCGACCGGTGGACCTCACTGCGGCGGCCGGGCTGGCCGGCGGCTGACCAGCTTCAGACGTTGCGGCCGAGGAACTTTAAGAACTCGGTCTGCAGGTCGTCGCCTTCGGCGGCTTCCACCTTGGGTCCGAACACGCCTGGCTGGCGGATCATCGCGTCCATTGGCTTGAGGCCCGAGTAGGCACCGGCCACCGCGTCGGCATCGAGGGTCTCGTCGCCGCCGACGGCCCGCGCGAGGTCCCAGGTGTGCACGAGCACGTCGGTGCTCACCAGGCGACCGATGAGTTGTTCGGCTGGCATCGGCCCGAACGGCCTGGGCAGCTGAGTGGAGAGGTCGCCATTGGCGATACCGGCGAAGAACGCGTCGCGGGCGTTGTTCCAGCCAGCCACGATGTCGTCGTCGGCGCCGACTTCGGTGGCTTCCTTGCCCTGCAGCCCGTTGCCGAGGCGGTTGAGGTTGTTGGCCACGTGCACCACCACGTCGCGGGCAGTCCACCCTTCGCACGGGGCGGCGTTGCCCCACGCGTCGGCGGGTGCGGCCTGCACCCGGCTGTCGAAGGCCTGCACGAGGCCGGTCACACGGTCGATCACTTCGTTGCTCATGATGCGGACCGTACACCAGTAGCGTTCTCCCGGAAGTTGTCGCGGCCGTACGCGGGTTTCGTGCGGTCATGGCCGCGACAACCTCGGCAGGCCCGGGTGGTGGAATTGGCAGACACGGGGGGCTTAAACCCTCCTATACGAACGTATGTACGGGTTCGAATCCCGTCCCGGGCACAGATTTAGCAGGTATTTCGTGGTCGACCGATCAACGACTGTGGCTCGACGCGCACGGAACGCGCACGAACGGTAGCGTTCCTCCATGGCTCGGGGGTCGGTGACGCGCCGCAGCGACGGCTGGTGCATCCGCCTCGACGTGGGCGTCGACCCGGAGACGGGCAAGCGTCGGCAGGTGTCCCGTCAGGGGTTTCGCACGAAGCGTGAGGCTCAGGCGGTGTTGAACCATCTCCTGCTGGAGCGCGAACTCGTCCGTCGGCCGGAGGTGTCGGTGTTCGGTCCGACGGTGGGCGAGTACCTGGAGGAGTGGTTGGCGCGTGCCCGTGTCTCGGTGCGGGAGTCGACGTGGGCGGCGTACCGCAACGCGGTCGGGCATCTCGTCGACGGTCTCGGTAGCGGGTCGTTGCGGTTGCTGTCTGCGTTGGAGGTGGAACGGTTCGAACAGCAGTTGCTGATTTCGGGTCGGTCGCCCAAGACGGTGGCGAACGTTCACGCGGTGCTGCATCGGGCGCTGGCCGACGCGGTGCGCGACGGGCTCGTTGATCGCAACGTGGCGTCGCTGGTGTCGCCACCGCGTGGCGAGCGGCCGGAGATGAGCACGTGGACCGTCGGGGAGCTGAAGCAGTTCCTGCGATCCGTCGAGGGGCATCGGCTGTACGCGGCGTTCGTGGTGTTAGCGACGACGGGGATGCGTCGCGGTGAGGTGCTCGGCCTGCAACGGGTGGACGTCGACATCGCTCGGGCCGAGGTGTCGGTGCGGCGCACCGTCGGGGTGGTCGACGGTCGGATCGACGTCGGCCCGCCCAAGACGGCATCGAGCCGACGGCTCGTCGCGCTCGACACGACAACCACGGAGGTGCTCACTGACCATCTCGAGCGTCGTGCCGGGCCGGTGTGGGTGTTCCCCGGTGAGGGTGATGGTCCGTTGAACCCGGCGTCGTTCTCGGCCACGTTCGACCGGCTCGTCGCCCGGGCCGGTGTGCCACGGATCCGGCTGCACGATCTGCGCCACACCTACGCCACGATCGCCCTGCGTGCAGGTGTGCACCCGGCGATCGTCAGTGAACGGCTCGGGCATTCGTCGATCGCGGTCACGATCGACCTCTACTCCCACGCCGTGCCCGGCCTGCAGCGCGAGGCTGCCGGCGTCGTCGGTGACCTCATCCTGGGCGTAGCGGGACCGTCGGTGGGGGGTGAGGGTGATGACGCGTGAACCGTGGTCGATCCACTTCTTCCAACGCCACCCCGACGACGACCCGAACCGGGTCGTGCCGGCGATCGAGTTCTTCGACCGGCTCCCCGCCAAGCTGGTCGCCGAGTTCCAAGCCGTGCTCGACGCCGTCGCCGAAGCGCCGCCGTCGGCGTTCTCCGGTGGCGGGAAGTGGGAGGCGATGCACGACGAGATGGCCGGCTTCTACGAGGTCCGCGTCCAGGGCGGCGGGATGAACCACCGGCTGTTCTGCATCCTCGAACGTGACGCCGCCGATCTCGGTGGATCGTCGATCGTGGTGGTCGACGGGCTGTCCAAGCCGAAGCGCTCCGCGGCCGCCCCGAAGGACTACCGGCGAGCGAGGAAGATGCGCGACGAGTTCCTCCGCCGCCGCACCGTGCTCGAGTAGACCGCTCAGCCGGCCTTGCGTCGCTGCGGCACGAGCTCCAACCCGAGCGCGTCCGCCAGCGCTGTCAAGGTGCCGATCGTCGGGTTCGGGCTGTCGATGCTGAACAGCCGCCGAACTGCCTCCGGCGCCAACTCCGCCCGACGAGCCAACTCCGCCTTCGACAACCCGAGCTCCTCGCGCCGGTC
>DMQJ01000407.1:6825-7206 GCA_003455715.1 Acidimicrobiaceae bacterium
CAACCCGAGCTCCTCGCGCCGGTCGTCCAAGGCTCGCACCAACCGGTCGATCGAATCGACCCGCCGCCGTGCCTCTGCATACGCCTCGGCGTAGCCGGGCTCCGATGCGCGCCGCGCGAAGTAGCCATCCGCACCAGTCCGAGTCCTCGAGGTCACGGACGTAGCGTAACACAGAAGTTACGGAACATCCCGCCAGTCGTGAGGCCGACGAGGCGGCGGATGCGGACCGTTCAGTCGTGGTGGCGGATCGTCGGGGCGGCGACCGCGACCCCGTGGCCACGCGGCGGTGCGTAGGGGGGTGCGCGGCGGGGGCGCCAGGGTACGGGGAGGGCGATGGGGAGGGCGGCGGGGCCGCGGAGCCGGGGGGCGGGGGTGGCGGCG
>DMQJ01000213.1:0-13293 GCA_003455715.1 Acidimicrobiaceae bacterium
AACCGGGACACCGCCCCCCCCGCGCGAAGCCGAACCAGCAGCCCCCCCACCGCCACGGCGACCAGCCACACCGGCAGCACGGCCACCACCGGGGCGAATGCTGCCACCGCGGACGCCTCGACGGTGCGACGTGAGCCCGGCCGGTGCCGGGTGGCGGGTTCGGCAGCCACCCCCGGAACGATACGGCCTTCGGCGTTCGCCCCGTACCCGACGCGAACGGTGGTGAACTTTTGCTATCGCTGACGGTTCGGCGCGCCGATAACTAGCCTGACCGGGCGGCCGCGCAGCGCGGGGCGGCCGTTGGCACCCGCTCGGTCGCACACTTCGGGTCACCGTCCGGTGGCGCCGACCGGCATGTACGACAGTCGCCCTGAGGGCGGTGGGGAAGGGCAAATGAGCACGGCGCAAGGAGGTGAACGCATGTCGCCCTCGTCCACGCGCGGTGACGAGCCGGGCGGCCGATCCGTTGGCACGCTGCTCGACCAGGCCCGCGAGGTGGAGAACCTCGACATTGCGCTCGCCCGATCGCTGGTGCAGCAGGCCCGAGTGCTGGCTCGTACGCAGCACGACACGTCGGGCGAGGCCGAGGCGCTCTATCGACTCGCCGAGTTGTCGTACGCCTCCGGCCTCAGCAACGAGGCGTTCGCGGTCGCCCTCGAAGCCCGCGACCTTGCCCATCGCTGTGGCGCTGGCAAGACCGAGGTGTCGGCGCTCAACCTGATCGCGGCCGTCCAGTACCACGCCGCCAACTACTCCGAAGCGCTGGCGTCGGCGATGGCTGCCCTCGAGCTGTACCGCTCCATCGGCGAACGGGCCAGCGAGGGCATGCTGCTCAACTCGCTCGCGGTCATTCAGCACAGCTTGCGCGACACCGACCGGGCCATCGTCACCTACGAAGCCGCGTTGATGGCCAACAAGGGCCAGGACCGGCCCGACCTCGATGCCATCACCTTGGCCAACATGGCCAAGGTGCGGGCCGACCGCAACGAGGACCTCCTTGCTGTGAGCCTTGGCGAGTCGGCGTTGGAGTTGGCGTCGCAGCACGCTGCGGAGTTCGTCCCCGAGATCCTCGCCCGGCTCGCCATGGCCTACGTGTCGCTCTCGGCGCTCGACCGCGCCGCGTCCTGCCTCGACGACGCCGATGCTGTTCTGCGCGATCGCACGGCGCGTCGGGTGGCGCTGTCGCCGGGCAGCGTGGTCACCGTACGTATCGCCAGGGGCGAGCTGTACGTCGCCCAGCACCTGCGCGATCACGCCCTGCGAGAGTGGGGCGACGCCCTCGAGCTGGCCACGCAGGCGGGCATGACCGAGGTGGCCCTCACCCTTCGCGAGAAGCTCGCCGGGCTCAACAAGGAGATGGGTCGCTTCGAGCAGGCGCTGGTGCACCAGGAAGCCCGCTACGTGCTCAACGAGGAGATCTTCAACCGCGGCACCGACCTGCGCATCAAGACGTTGCAGATCCAGCACG
Organism: Acidimicrobiaceae bacterium; assembly: GCA_003455715.1. Taxonomy (GTDB): domain Bacteria; phylum Actinomycetota; class Acidimicrobiia; order Acidimicrobiales; family Ilumatobacteraceae; genus UBA668. The sequence continues at coordinate 1,469 of DMQJ01000213.1, forward strand.
ACACCGAAGCTGCTCGCCATCAGGCCGAGATCCTTCGCCTGCGCACCACCGAGGTGGATCAGCGAGTGCTGGCCCGCACCGACGAACTCGAACAGAACCAGCTTGAAATGCTGGCGCGTGTCGCCGGCCTGGCAGAGACCTACAACGTCGACGTCGCCGAGCACCCGCGGCGCGTCGCCGATCTCGCGGGTCGAATCGCCGAGGAACTGGGCCAGCCCGACGAGTTCGTCGCTCGAGTGCGGAGTGCGGCGCTCCTCCACGACATCGGCAAGTTGGCGACGCCGGAGGCCATCCTCATGAAGGGTGGCGCGCTCACCTCGCCGGAGTTCGAGGTGATGAAGCTGCACACGGTGCATGGGGCCGCGCTGCTGCACGGAAGCAATTCGCCGATCCTGCAGATGGCCGAGGAAATCGCCCTGTCGCACCACGAGCGGTGGGATGGTGGGGGCTACCCGAACCGGCTGCGGGGCGACACCATCCCGTTGCCAGCGCGCATCGTCGGCGTGGCCGATGTGTTCGACGCCTTGCTGGGTGAACGTACCTACAAGCGGGGATGGTCACCGGTCGATGCGGTGCAGTTCATCGTGGCGGGCCGTGGCACCCAGTTCGACCCTGCGGTGGTCGACGCATTGTTCACCCTGGTGGCGCGGAACGAGCCGTCGTTGGCTCCGATGCTCGGCCGGTGAGGGCCTGGGTGACCCAGTCGCCCACCAGCAGTGCCAACTCATCGATGGGCATGCGCAGCCGACCCTTGCGGTGCGCGTGGCTGAACGACGACACGGCACCCATCACGCCTACCGCATAGAACGCCGGGTCGCCGTCGGCCACCTGCCCCTCGGCCTGCGCGGCACGCACCAGTCGCTGCACATCGGAGGCGTACACGTCGCTGCCCTCCTTCAGTACGGCATCGAGCGCGTCGTCGGTGCGTTCCACGTCGAGCAGAGCGAAGTACGGCTGGTGCTCGGCCATGAAGCGCACACTGGCTTCGGCGCCTTGCCGAATGCGGGTGACCGGGTCGGCCCCCGGGGTCATTGCCGCGGCCTGGGCCCGACGCAGCGACTGACGCATGGTGCGCACCAGTTCGGCGAAGAGCGACTCCTTGGTGGGGAAGTACCAGTAGAACAGCCCCTTGGCGACGCCTGCCGCCGCACAGATGTCGCTGATGCGGGTCGCGCCGTAGCCGCGCTCGGTGAACAAGCGCTCGGCAGCGTCGAGGAGCTGCTGCTTGCGCTCGTTGCCGTGTTCGGTGTGGAGGCGCGGCGTGGGCACGCAACCAGTCCAGCAGGCACTTGACCGCCGGGTCAACCGGTGGCGTCGACGCCGGCAGCACCGGTGAGGCCCGCCTACACTCGCCGCATGGCAGCCAGCCGCGCCGATCGCATCGCCACACGCAGTCGCAACGAGAAGTGGAAGAACCCGCCGTTGCGCATCGAGATGCTGGAGTGCATCAACTGCGACGCCTGCCTGCGGCATTGCCCGCCCCAGTTCGGGGCCATCTTCAACCACGGCCCCGATGTGGTGATCGTGCCCGAACTGTGCAGCGGCTGCGACAAATGCTTGCCCGCCTGCCCGGTGAACTGCATCTACCCGTTCCCCGACTGGCAGGAGAAGGGTGCCCCAGCGGAGTGGTGGGACGAAGCGGGCAGCGACAACGACCCCTACATCTGAGTTGCTGCTGACATACTGCAGCCCATGACTTCGCTCATTCCTGGGGCCGAGCCCTGGTCTCACGTCGGCGACGGCCCCCACGGTGTCCTCGTCATCCACGGCTTCACCGGTAACCCTGGCAGCATGCGCGGCGTTGCCGAGGCCTGCGCGGCGGCGGGCTTCCATGTGGAGATGCCGCTTCTTCCGGGTCACGGCACCACCGTCGACGACATGCTGCCCACCCGCTGGGCCGACTGGGCGGGGGCTGCCGAGGCTGCCTACCAGGCGCTGGCAGCCCGCGCCGAGCGCGTGGTGGTGGTGGGCCTCAGCATGGGCGGCGCGCTCACCTTGCGTATCGGCGCCGACCACCCGGAGGTCGCTGGGTTGGTGTGCATCAACCCCGCCACGCAACCGCAGGCGCCTGAGGTGGTGGAGCTCATCGAGAGCACGCTGGCGTCCGGCACCGAACTGTTCCCTTCCATCGGCAGCGACATCGCCGACCCCAACTCCACCGAGGCCGCGTACGACGCCACCCCGTTGCGGGCGCTGCTGAGCCTGGTGAACGACGGCTTGCGTCCGCTGGCCGACGAGTACGCCAGCATGAAGGTGCCGCTGCTGCTCATGAATTCGCCGCAAGACCACGTGGTGGATCCCGCCCAGGCTGAGTTCCTTGCCACGTCGTACGGCGGCCCGCTGGAGCGCATCACCCTCGAGCGCAGCTACCACGTCGCCACGCAGGACTACGACAAGGAACTCATCTTCGAGGCCACGGTGGCCTTCGCCCGGCGCGTCACCTCCTGAGGCTTGCCGATGTTCGCCAGCATCCCCAGCCCGTCGAGCGGCGACTTCAACCTGTTCGGCCTGTCCATTCACGCCTATGGGCTGATGATCGCGCTCGGTGTGGTGGCGGGCATCTGGCTTGGCGGTCGGCGCCTCGAGGCGTCCGGGGCTGGCACCCGCGACGACTTCAGCTCCATCGGCATGTGGGGTGTCGGCGCGGGCATTCTGGGCGCCCGGCTGTACTACATCGTCACCGACAAGAGTCAGCCGTGGAAAGAGCCCGGCAAGTGGCTGAAGATCTGGGAGGGTGGCCTCGGCATTCCCGGTGGCCTCCTCGCCGGTGTGCTGGTGGCGGCCTGGGTGGCCCGGCGAAAGGGCGTTGCAGTGCCAGCACTGCTCACTGCCGCAGCGCCCGCCATTCCGTTGGCACAGGCCATCGGCCGGTGGGGCAACTGGTGGAACCAGGAGCTCTACGGTCGGGCCACCGATCTGCCGTGGGCGCTCGAGATCGCCGACTCCAAGTTGCCGGGTGGCGCGCCGAGCGCCGAGTTTCCCAGCGGCACCACCTTCCATCCCACCTTCCTCTACGAATCGCTGTGGAACCTGGCGTTGTGCGTCGGGCTCATCCTCCTCGAGCGGCGAGTGCGGCTGCGCCCCGGCCGTCTGCTGGCGGTGTACGTCGCGGGCTACGCCGTCGGCCGCTTCTGGGTGGAGGGCCTGCGCATCGACCCGGCCAACGCCGGTGGCGGATGGAGGCTCAATCAGTGGACGGCGGTCATCGCGTTCGTGCTCGCAGTCGGGTTCCTGGTGTGGGATCGTCGCCGCGCAGAGCCGGTGACCGAAGCAAGTACGCCTGACGAAGGTGAGGCGGTCGACTCGGGCGGCGACGGCGACGGCGAGTACGTTGCCGACGATGACTGACGCCGTCCTCTTCGAACGCCGCGAGCCGGGCATCGCCCTGCTCACCCTCAATCGCCCCGAGCGCCTCAACGCCTGGAACGGCGACCTTGCCACCCGCTACTTCGAGCTGCTCGACCAGTGCGCCGCCGACCCCGACGTGAAGGTCATCGTGGTCACCGGTGCAGGCCGTGGCTTCTGCGCCGGCGCCGACATGGACACCCTGCAGGGCATCGGCGCATCGGCTGGTAGCGGTGGGGCCGAGTCGGCTGCTGGTGGCCGCCCCCAGTACCACACGACGCTCATCCCCAAGCCGGTCATCGCCGCGGTCAACGGTGCCTGCGCGGGTATCGGCATGGTGCAGGCGCTGATGTGCGACATCCGTTTCGCGGCCGAAGGCGCCAAGTTCACCACCGCGTTCTCGCGCCGGGGCCTCATCGCCGAGTACGGCATGAGTTGGGTGCTGCCCCGCCTGGTGGGCACCGCCCGGGCACTCGATCTGCTGTTCTCCGGTCGGGTGTTCCTCGCGGAAGAGGCGGCGCAGATGGGGTTGGTCAATGAAGTGGTCGCTCCCGAGCACCTGCTCGACCGGGCCCTCGAGTACGCGGCCGAGTTGGCCACGCACGCATCACCCACGTCGATGAGCGTGATGAAGCGCCAGGTGTACACCGACTGGGATCGTGGCCTCATTCCGGCCACCGACGACGCGATCGAGTTGATGAAGGCATCGTTGCGGCGGCCCGACTTCAAGGAAGGTGTCGCCAGCTTCCTGCAGAAGCGCAACCCGGCCTTTCAGCCGGTCGACCCCAGCGTGTAGCGGTGGTCAGCCGAGCGCGCGTAACTGCTCGGCCAACACCTCGGGGATGAACGGGTTGAAGTACTCGTTGCAGGCCACTTCGGCGGCGGCGATGAACCGAGGCACGCCAGCGCTGCGCCAGGGCGACACCAGCTCGATGTTGAACCACGCCTGCGGCCATTCGCCGCCGTCGGTGGGGCGCTGGTTGAGCCACATCATGTAGGGCAGCGGCCGATCGTAGAGCCGGTCGAGCCGATCGAGCACGTCGACCAGCACACCGGCAAGGGCGTCGCGGGCCGTGCCGTCGAGCGACACCACGTCGGGTACCTGCTCGAGCGGGGCGACCGACAGCGCGATAGGGAACGTCGCGGCATATGGCACGCACACCTGCCAGCCGTCGCGTCGGAGCACCAACCGGTCGCCGGGGGTGGAGTCGGGCTCCCACTTGCCTTCCAGCAGCCGTCGCGGCCGGTCGGGCACATGGTCGTAGGCGTAGATCTGACCGTGCGGGTGGGCGATGGTGGCCCCCACCTCGGGGCCACGGTTCTCGAACACCAGCACGAAGTCGACGTCGTCGCGGGCGCCGAGGGCGGCAGTGCGTTGCGACCACAGGTCGATCACCTTGCGGGCACCTGGCACGCCGAGCGAGGCGAACGTGGCGTCGTGCTCGGGGGTGTAGAGCACCACCTCGCACCGCTCGCCCGGCATCGCCGGCCAGCGGTTGGCGAACCAGCGCACGTCGTACGGTTCGGGTGCCTCGCGGCCGCCCACACAGAACGGACACCCAGTCGACGGCAGGTTGGGTCGGGCCTGGCGCGTGCCCACCACGTGCACGATGGTGCCGAGGTGCGGGTCGGTGCGACGATCGGAGGGAGATGGGGAGGGCGACATGGCAACCGCAGCTCAGTCGGGGAGGCGGGCCCCGGTGGCCGTGTCGAACAGGTGCAGTGCGCCAGGGTCGGGTCGCAGCACAACGGCATCGCCGGCGCGTGCGGTGCTGAGCCCTTCGGTGCGCGACACCACCGACACGTCGGGGTGTCCGTCGGGGGTGCAGTACAAGTAGCTGTCGGAGCCGAGTTCTTCGATGGTGGCAATGGTGGCATGCATGCCCGTGCCATCGGTGGACACGTGCAGGCCCTCAGGACGCACGCCCACGGTGAGTTGCCCGGAGGTGAGCGCCGCCTGCTGGGCAGGGGAGAGCGTGACGACGAGCGACGAGAACTCGGCCGTGTCGCCCTTGACATCGCACGTGACCATGTTCATGGCAGGTGAACCGATGAACCCGGCAACGAACACGTTGGCCGGTCGGGTGAACAACTCGCGGGGGCTGGCGCACTGCTGCAGCAGGCCGTCCTTCAGCACCGCCACTCGGTCGCCCATGGTCATCGCTTCCACCTGGTCGTGGGTGACGTACACGGTGGTGACGCCGAGACGTCGCTGCAACGCGGCGATCTGGGTGCGGGTCTGCACACGGAGCTTGGCATCGAGGTTGGAGAGCGGTTCGTCCATCAGGAACACCTGCGGCTGGCGCACGATGGCCCGGCCCATGGCCACGCGCTGGCGCTGACCACCCGACAACTTGGCTGGCTTGCGATCGAGGTACTCCTCGAGGTCGAGCAGGCGAGCCGCTTCGAGGATGCGCTGCTGGCGTTCCTCCTTGGCGACGCCCTTCACCTTCAGGTGGAAGCCGATGTTCTCGGCCACGGTCATGTGCGGGTAGAGCGCGTAGCTCTGGAAGACCATGGCGATGTCGCGGTCTTTCGGCGGCATCATCGTGACATCGCGGTCGCCGATGAACACTCGACCATGGTCGATGGGTTCGAGGCCGGCGAGCATGCGCAGCGTGGTGCTCTTGCCGCACCCCGAGGGTCCGACGAGGACGAGGAACTCGCCGTCGGTGATCTCGAGGTTGAGGGCGTCGACGGCAGGCTTGGCACCGTCGCTGTAGATGCGGCTGGCGCCTTCGAAGGTGACGGTGGCCATCAGGCTCTCCTGCGTTCGTGCGGGGAACGGTCGGTGCGGACGTCGTCGCTGTCGGCGAACGACGGGTCGGCCAGCACGAGCCGGCCGACACGATCGGTGAGTTCGTCGCGGGCGGCCGCTGCCAAGCCGCGATCGGTGATGAGCACGGCGGCGTCGTCGAGCGACGCCATCGACGACAGGCCGGTGACCCCCCACTTGGCATGGTCAGCAAGGACGACAAGGTGCTCGGTGGCGTGCGCGAACGCGCGGTTGGTTTCGGCCTCCATGAGGTTGGGCGTGGTGAAGCCCGCGCGGCTGCTCATGCCGTGCACGCCCATGAACACCGAGTCGAGGTGGAGCGAGCGCAAGGCCCCGACCGCGACCGGCCCGACGAGGGCGTCGGAGGGGGTGCGAACACCTCCCGTGAGCACGACGGTGCGGTCGGGGCGCTGCGACTGGTGCAGCACGTCGGCAACCCGAACCGAGTTGGTGACCACGGTGAGGTCGGGGATGTCGATGATGTGCGAGGCGAACTGGTAGGTGGTGGTGCCGGCCGTGATGCCGATGGCGGCGCCGGGCCGAACGAGCGCCGCTGCTGCAAGGGCGATGGCGTGCTTTTCGCGCGTGTTGCGCTGCAACTTGGCCTCGAAGCCGGGTTCGTCGGTGCTGCGCTCGTCGGGCAAGGTGGCGCCGCCGTGCACCTTCTCCAACAGCCCGGCCTCGTCGAGCAGTTCGAGGTCGCGGCGCACGGTCATGTCGCTCACACCCAGCAACCCGGCGAGATCGCTGACGCGCACGGCACCGCGCCGACGCACTTCGGCCAAGATGACCTCATGACGTTGGCGGGCGAGTGCCCGCGACGACCCGAGATCGGTGGGCGCGGCGGGTGACGACATCGAACGCACTGTGCCCCAACCACAGCCGAAAGTCAACACAATCGAACGTTGATGCGTTCGTTTTGCTGGCTATGTTCGCACGTGTCACCGCATTTCGCACCAAATCGAACATCATCGTGTTCGAAATCCGCACATCTCCCGTTGACACTCGACAGATTCCGTGCGAATCTTCCCGTAGTTGCGCCGGTGCGAATCCGGCGTTCCACACACACTCCAGAGGGGGAGTCATGACCGGCAAGATTGAGAAGTCGCCGAGCCCGTCCGAAGTCGGGTTCAGCCTGATGAGCCGCCGCACGCTGCTCGCATCGGCCGCTGCTGTGGCAGCCGGCGGTGTGGTGCTCGCCGCCTGTGGCGACGACGAAGACGAGGGTGGCAGCGGTGGCGGCGGCGGCGACGCCGGCGGTGAAGTCACGTTCGGTTCGAACTACAGCGACGAGAAGCCCAAGGCCGCCATGCAGGCCGCCATCGACAGCGCGGGCCTCAACGTGAAGGTCAACACCGTCGACCACAACACGTACCAGGAGAACTTCAACACCTACGTGCAGCAGCCCGACGACGTGATGTGCTGGTTCGCCGGCTACCGCATGCGGGCATTCGCCGGCAAGGGTGTGCTGGGCGACATCAGCGACGTGTGGGGCAACCTGCCCGACATGAGCGAAGGCTTCAAGAACGCCGCCACCGGCCTCGACGGCAAGCAGTACTTCGTGCCGTTCTACTTCTACCCGTGGGCCATCCACTACCGGAAGAGCCTGTTCGAGGAGAAGGGCTACGCCATCCCCAACAACTGGGCCGAGCTGCTTGAGCTCTGCGAGAAGATGGTGGCCGACGGCATCACCCCGTTCGCTGCCGCGAACGACGGTGGCTGGCCGCAGATGGGCATGTTCGACATGATCAACCTGCGCACCAACGGGTACGACTTCCACGTGTCGCTCATGGGCGGCAAGGAGAGCTGGACCGACGACAAGGTGAAGCAGGTGTTCACCAACTGGGGCACCATCCTCGACTACTACCAGCCCGACGTGAACGGTCGCACCTGGCAGGACGCCGCAACGGCGCTCGGCAACAAGGAAGCTGGCATGTACCTGCTCGGTACGTTCGTCACCTCCAACTTCGATGCCGAGACCCAGCAGGACATCATCGACGACATCGACTTCTTCGCCTTCCCCATCATCGATCCGGTGCACGGCAAGGACGCGGTCGAGGCCCCGATCGACGGTTTCATGATGGCCAAGAGCCCCAAGAACGAGGCTGGCGCCAAGGCTCTGCTCACCGCTCTCGGCGGCGCGGCAGCCATCGACGCCTTCCTCGCGGTCGATCCGTCGAGTGTGGCGGCCAACAGCAAGGCCAAGACCGACGGCTACAACGCACTGCAGCAGAAGTCGGCGGAGCTCGTCGGCTCGGCGAAGTACATCGCCCAGTTCCTCGACCGCGACACCGACCCCGACTTCGCCGCCAAGGTCGTCGGCAAGGCCATCCAAGACTTCCTGGCCGATCCGTCGTCGATCGACACCGTGCTGTCGACGGTGGAAGAGCAGAAGCAGACCTACACCTTCGAGTGATCGGTACCTCAACCGTGTCAACCGACATCGCACAGGCGGCGCCCCCTCGGGGGCGCCGCCGGCGCTTTTCCCAGCTGAGTCGTCGCGACAAGACCGTGCTGTTCGTGATGGTGGGCATCCCGGCGTTCATCCACATCGCCTTGGTGTGGGTGCCGGCGTTGCTCACCGCGATCTTGTCGTTCATGAAGTGGGACAACGTGCGGCCGGTCGACACGGCCGAGGCCGTCGGGTTCCGCAACTACTGGGAGATCTTCACGATCTTCGACAACCAGTTGTTCCCGGCGCTGTTCAACAACCTGGTGCTCATCGTCTGGCTGTTCCTGTGTTCGGCGGTGGGCATTCTGCTCGCCTACCTGCTCGACAAGAACCTCAAGGGCACCCGGGTGTACCAGAGCATCTACTACTTCCCGGTGGTGCTCTCGGTGGCCGTGGTGGGGTTCATCTGGAAGAGCGTCATGTTCAACCGCGATGCCGGGTTGCTCAACATCCTCTGGCCGGGCGACCCGATCGACTTCGTGGGCGACCAGTCGAAGCTGTTCGAGTTCAACCTGCCGTTGCTCGACTTTCCGCTCGGGTTGTCCACCAACTTCGCAGCGTTGTTGGTGGCGATGGCCTGGCGGCACATCGGCTACATCATGGTGCTCTACCTGGCGGGCCTGAAGAGCTTCGATCCGTCGCTGCGCGAAGCCGCGTCCATCGACGGGTGCAACGAGTGGCAGACGTTCCGCCGAGTGGTGTTCCCCGGGTTGAAGCCCATCAACGTGGTGGTTGCCGTCATCACGGTCATCGAGGCACTGCGGGCCTACGACATCGTGGCGGCGCTCAGCGAGCCGCGTGGCACCGAGGTGATGGGCACGTTGGTCACCAACTCGCTCACCGGCGAAGGTGGGGGCTATGCCGGCCGCGGTTCGGCGTTCGGCATGGTGCTGTTCCTGCTGTGTATCGGCTTCATCATCTGGTACGTCATCAACAACTTCCGAGAGCGTGACGCATGAGCAGTGGCGCGAGTGTCCAGTCGGTCGGCGACAGCCGCATGAAGCGCGTGCTGTTGCAGACGTTCCTCATCGTGGTGGCGGTGGCCTGGCTCATCCCGATGGTGGCGGCGCTGCTGTCGTCGTTCCGCTACTTCGAACGCGACACCCAGGTGAACGGCGTGTTTTCGTGGCCCGAGACGCTCACCCTCGACAACTACCGCGAGGCGTGGGAGGTGGGTGGCATCAAGAACGCGTTCGCCAACACCATGTTCATCGTGCTGCCGGCCTTGGTGCTCATCTTGTTGCTGTCGAGCATGGTGGCCTACGCGTGCTCGCGATACTCGTGGAAGTTCAACGTGTTCTTCCTGGTGCTGTTCACGGCCGGCAACCTGATGCCCCAGCAGGTCATCTTCCAGCCGTTGTTCCGCATCTTCAAGAACACCCCGTGGCCCGACCTGCTGAGCGACACCGACACCGGTTCGCTGCTCGGCACGAAGGTGGCGGTCATCTTCATCCACGTTGCGTTCCAGACGGGCTTCTGCACGTTCGTGCTGTCGAACTACATGAAGACCATCCCCAAGGAACTGGGCGAGGCCGCCATGGTGGACGGTGCAAGCGTGTGGCGACAGTACTGGCAGATCATCCTGCCGCTGTGCCGCCCGGCGTTCGCCGCGCTGGCCACGCTGGAGTTCACGTGGCTGTACAACGACTTCTTCTGGGGCAGCGTGCTGCTCAACCAGGGGTCCGAGCGGCCCATCACCTCGTCGATCGCGGTGCTCAACGGCCAGTACGCCAGCGACTACAACCTCATCGCCGCGGCGTCGATGATGATCGCCCTGCCCACGTTGGCCGTCTACCTTGCACTGCAGAAGCAGTTCATCAGCGGCCTCACGCTGGGCGCCAATAAGGGGTAGTTGCACATGTTCCATCTGCGCGGCGTTCGTGCCGACGTGGTGCTCGACGTGTCGTCGGGCGTGCCGGTCGTCGTTCACTGGGGTGCGCCGCTCGGCGACATCGACCCGTCGACGGTGGCCGTGGCCTTGCACCGCACGCCGCAACAGGGCGAACTCGATGTGGTGGCCCCGGTGTCGCTGGTGCCCGAGCACGGTTCGGGTTATCAAGGCCGCCCCGGGTTGGTGGGCAGCAGGCGCGGTGGCGCCTCATGGGCCCCGCGGTTCGAGGTGGAGTCGGTGGTGCCCGACGCGGATGGCGCGGGTGTGGTGACGTGTGCGGTCGATCCGGTCGCCGAGTTGCGGCTCACCACCGTGGTGCGGCTCGACGATGTGTTGTCGGTGCGGGTGGCGGTGGAGAACCTTGGTAGCGGTCGCTACCTGCTCGACGGGTTGGGTGTCACCGTGCCGCTGCCGGCGCAGGCCAGCGAACTGCTCACGTTCGACGGGCGGTGGACTCGCGAGTTCCACCCCGTGCGCCGCCCGTGGGGGAGCGGCACGTGGCTCAGCGAGAACCGCTCGGGTCGCACATCGCACGAGCATCCGCCGCTCGTGTTCGCCGGTACGCCGGGCTTCGGTGAGTGGCACGGCGAGGTGTGGGGTGTGCATCTGGCCTGGAGCGGCAACCATGTGCTGGCGGCCGAGTGCCTCATGGATGGGCGCCGATCGGTGCAGGTTGGCGAACTGCTGCACCCGGGCGAGGTGTGCCTCGAGCCGGGCGAACGCTATGAGGCCCCGGAGGTGGTGGGCACCTATTCGTCGGCCGGTCTCACGGCCGCGTCGTGGGGGTTCCATGCTCGGGCGCGGCAGTCGCCAGCGTTCCCGCAGCGGCCGCGGCCGGTGTTGCTCAACACGTGGGAGGCCGTCTACTTCCACCACGACACCGAACGGTTGAAGGCGTTGGCGTCGGCTGCCGCTTCGCTCGGCATCGAACGGTTCGTGCTCGACGACGGGTGGTTCGGTGGGCGCCGCGACGACCGGGCCGGCCTGGGCGACTGGTGGGTGTCGCCGGAGGTGTATCCGCACGGCCTCGCCCCACTTATCGACCACGTGCGTGGGTTGGGGATGGAGTTCGGCATCTGGGTGGAGCCGGAGATGGTGAACCCCGACAGCGACCTGTACCGGGCCCATCCCGAATGGGCGCTCGCCGATGTGGGCCACGAGCCGGTGACCGGCCGCGGCCAACTGGTGCTCAACCTGGCAATCCCCGAGGCGTTCGAGCATGTGCTCGGCCAGCTCGACGCTCTGCTTCGCGACCACGACATCGCCTACGTGAAGTGGGACATGAACCGTAACCATGTGGCCGGTAGCGGTTCGACGGGTGCCGCGGGAAGATCGGAAGAGCGTCGGGGAGGGGAAGAGGG
>DMQJ01000213.1:13480-14267 GCA_003455715.1 Acidimicrobiaceae bacterium
GGATGAACTGCGTCGACGCCACCCCTCGGTGGAGATCGAGAGCTGCTCCAGCGGCGGGGCGCGCATCGACCTGGAGGTGTTGCGGCGCACCGAGCGGGTGTGGACGAGCGACTGCAACGACGCGCTTGAGCGGCAGACCATTCAGTGGGGCGCCTCGATGCTGCTGCCGCCATCGGTAATGGGTGCACATGTGGGGCCTACCCGTTCGCACACCACGGGCCGGGTGCACTCATTGGCGTTCCGGGGGCTCACGGCGCTGTTCGGCCACCTGGGAGTCGAGTGGGACGTGTTGTCGCTGGGCGACGCCGAGGCAGCTCAGTTGGCGGAGTTGGTGGCCCTGCACCAGCGGTTCCGGCCGCTGCTGCATGGTGGCGATGTGGTGCGGTTCGACCCGGTGCTGAACGGGCAGTCGGCCGTGAGCCATGCCTACGGGGTGTACTCGGTCGATCGTCGGGAGGCGCTGGTGGCGCACGTGCAGTTGGCGACCGGGATGAGCCTGCTCCCGCCTGTGCTTCGCCTGCCCGGGCTCGATCCCGACCGCCGCTATCGGGTGACGCAGGTCGAGCTACCCGGTGCACGGCTGCAGTGGGACGGGGCAGGCCTCGAGCTCTCCGGCCGGCAGTTGGCGGTGCACGGCGTGCAGTTGCCCCGACATCACCCCGAGTCGGGCATGCTGCTGCATCTCGTCGCCGGCGACTGATCTCCACTTCGCCCGGCCTGGCGCTCTGCCCTGCCCGACCTCCCTCGCCCCGCTCGCCCCGCTCGACCCGCCCCGTCCTGCTCGACC
>DMQJ01000270.1:0-545 GCA_003455715.1 Acidimicrobiaceae bacterium
GCACGCTCGCCGCACGCACAGGCGGCCCGGCAGGGTCGCGGCGCCTGTGCTGGACCCCGGAGTGGGCCGAGGCTCGTGCGTTGTTGCGCGAGGAGTTGTCGACGCTGCCCGTCACGGTGGAGCAAGACGAGGCGGGCAACCTGTGGGCATACCTCCAGGGCCAGACGGATGAGTTGGTCGTGGTGGGTTCGCACCTCGACTCGGTGCCAGCGGGCGGCTGGCTCGACGGCGCACTGGGCGTGATGGGCGGGCTGGAGGTGTTGCGCTCGCTCGCCGCGCTGCCGGAGCGGCCGAAGCGCTCGTTCGCACTGGTCGACTGGGCCGACGAAGAGGGGGCCCGGTTCAGTCGCAGCCTGTTCGGCTCGGCGGCGGTGGTGGGCACCCTCGACCTCGGCGTGCTGCGCGAACTGAAGGACCGTCAGGGCAACGCCCTGCCCGATGTGCTGGCCGAACACGGCGTGCACATCGACCACATGGAGGGCTGCCAGCGCCGCATGGAGAACGTGGTCGCCTACCTGGAACTGCACATCGAGCAGGGCCCGGTG
>DMQJ01000270.1:724-1569 GCA_003455715.1 Acidimicrobiaceae bacterium
GCACATCGAGCAGGGCCCGGTGCTCGAGCACGAGGGCTTGGGCATCGGTGTGGTCACTGGCACGTACGGCATCGAGCGCGAGCGGCTCATCTTCGAGGGTCAGGCTGCGCACGCGGGCACCATGCCCATGCCGATGCGCCGCGACTCGCTGCGAGCGATGAGCCGCTTCGCGCTGGAGTTGGCCGAAATCGGCGAGCGCCACAAGGGCGTCGCCACGGTGGGCAGCGTGTCGTGCTGGCCCGGCGTGGTCACCGCTGTGGCGGGCACCACCACCTGCACGATGGACATGCGCCACATCGACGCGGGTGAGTTGGCAGCGATGTTCTCCGAGGCGCAGGATGCTGCGCACCGCGCCGCTGAGGCCGAGGGTTGCACGGTCACCTTCGAGCACATCTTCCGTATCCCGCCGATGATCTTCGATCCGGTGCTGGTGCAACGGGTGAGCGATGCCGTCGAGGCGGCAGAGGGCCACCGCTTCGAGCTGCCCAGCGGCGCGCTGCACGACGCGTCGGAGATGGCCCGAGTGGTACCCACCGCCATGGTGTTCACCTCGTCCATCGGTGGCCTCTCGCACACCAAAGAGGAAGACACGCCCGAGGATCATCTGGTGAAGGGCATCACCGCCTTCCATCAGGCGGTGCTGCAGACCGTCAACGCCTGAGTCGGACCGGCACTCCGATCGGTGATTTTGTACGGTAACAACATGCACTCTGTACGCCTGCCGATGTGACAACTACGCTTTCGAACCATGAGCGTGCTCGACACCCGTCCTTCCGATGCCTTCGCCAACGATCGGCGCCACGTGTTCCACTCCTGGAGCGCCCAGGCAACCCTCAACCCAACGG
>DMQJ01000270.1:1751-3461 GCA_003455715.1 Acidimicrobiaceae bacterium
CCCAGGCAACCCTCAACCCAACGGTCATCGCCCGCGCCCAGGGCAGCTACATCTGGACCGAAGACGGCACCCGCTACCTCGACTTCTCCAGCCAGTTGGTGAACGTCAACATCGGCCATCAGCACCCCAAGCTGGTCGCCGCCATTCAGGAGTACGCGGGCAAGCTCTGCACCATCGCCCCGTTCCACGCCAACGATGCGCGCAGCGAGGCCGCCCGCCTCATCGTCGAAGCCGCCCGCAACGGCAACCCCGACAGCAAGCTCGACATGGTGTTCTTCACCAACGGCGGCGCCGAGGCCACCGAGAACGCGGTGCGCATGGCTCGCCTGCACACCAACCGCTTCAAGGTGCTCAACCACTACCGCAGCTACCACGGGGGCACCAATGGCGCCATCACGCTCACCGGCGACCCACGGCGTTGGCCCAGCGAGCCGGGCATGCCCGGTGTGGTGAAGTTCTGGGGCCCGTACCCGTATCGCAGCGCGTTCCACGCCACCACCGAGGCCGAGGAGAGCCAGCGTGCGCTGCAGCACCTCGACGACGTGCTCATGGTGGAGGGCTCGCACACGGTGGCGGCCATCATCGTCGAGACGGTGGTGGGCACCAACGGCATCCTCGTGCCGCCGCCCGGCTACCTGGCCGGCCTGCGCGAGCGCTGCGACCGGCACGGCATCGTGCTCATCTTCGACGAGGTCATGGCCGGCTTTGCCCGCTGCGGCGAGTGGTTCGCCTGGCACAAGTGGGGCGTCGAGCCCGACCTCATCTGCTTCGCCAAGGGCGTCAACTCGGGTTACCTGCCCATCGGTGGCGTGGTCATCAGCAGCACCGTGGCCGACAGCTTCCGCGAGCGCGCCTTCCCCGGCGGCCTCACCTACTCGGGCCATCCGCTCGCCTGCGCCAGCGCTGTGGCCAGCATCAACATCTTCAAGGAAGAGGGCATCGTCGAGCATGCCCGCGCCCTTGGCACCGACGTCATCGGGCCTGGGCTCGAGAAGTTGATGGCCAACCACCCCAGCGTGGGCGAGGTGCGCGGCCTGGGTGCGTTCTGGGCCATCGAGTTGGTCACCGACCGGGCCACCCGCGCCCCGCTGGTGCCCTACAACGCGGCCGGCCCCGATGCTGCGCCGATGATGGAGCTGGTGGCCGCGTGCAAGGCCCGGGGGCTGTGGCCGTTCAACCACTTCAACCGCATCCACGTGTGCCCGCCGTGCACGGCGTCCACCGCCGAGGTGGAGGAAGGCCTGGCCATCCTCGACGAAGTGCTCACCCTCGCCGACGCCCGCTACACCGGCTGAGGTAGGCGGAGGCACGGGCTGCGCGGCATCCGCCACGCTCGGCAACCGTCGCGCACCCCGCTGCCATCATCCGCTCATGGGCCGCAACAGCCAACAACGTCGAGCCAAGAAGCTCCGCCAGTCGCAACAACGCCTTCGCCGCGATCTCGCGGGTGGGCGAGGTTCGGCAGGCACCATTCGCTCCATTCCCGAACTCGTGCAGTTGGCATGTGCCGCTGCGGTGGGTCCGATGGCGAGCCGCCCCGGCTTTCAGCACATCGTCGGCGTGCTCCAGCGCGCGGAGGAAACGGAGGCCGACCCGCTCGATCGGCCGTCGGCCGAGGTGCTGCGTCAGTTGCGGCTGGGGGTCGACGCCGCCCAGGAGGCGGGGCTGCAACCGGCCGATGTGGTGCACCTAGCCCGGCGCGAGTTCACG
>DMQJ01000536.1:0-470 GCA_003455715.1 Acidimicrobiaceae bacterium
CGGGGGGGGAGGGGGACCACCTGCACGCCGGGCAGCGGGTCGCCGACCTCGGCCATCACCTGGGTGGGCGACAGGCGGTTGGCCTGCCAACCGAGGCGAGCCGGAAGCCGACGCTGGGCGATGATGGGGCCGACACGAGGGATGCGCCAGGTGGCGCGCACCACTTTGCCAGCGGGCCACAGCACCGTGTCGCTCGCCACCCAGGTGCGGAAGTTGAGGGCCACGTGGCCACCGGGCCGGGTGACCCGCACCGCTTCGCGAAGCAGACCGAGCGCATCGTCGCGATGGCAGTGCTGCAGAGTGATGTAGCTGAATACCAGATCGGTGGAATCGTCGGGCAGTTGCAGCGTGCGCCCGTCGGCGACATGGCTGGTGTGCAGGCGCTCGGGGCGTCCGAACTGGGCGACGGTTTCGCGGCACCGTTCGAGGAATGCGGCGTCGAGGTCGCAGGCCACCACGCGAGCGAAGTG
>DMQJ01000536.1:651-2864 GCA_003455715.1 Acidimicrobiaceae bacterium
GCTCTTCCGATCTGCAGGCCACCACGCGAGCGAAGTGACGAGTGAAGCTGGCAGTCATGCGGCCGATGCCGCTGCCGATCTCCACCAGCTTCTGCTCGGCCGTGTGGTCGCCCCACAGTCCGAAGGCGTGCAGGTAGGCGATGGTTTCGTGGTCGCCCGTCTCGACGAACTCGCGCAGGTTGCGATGCTCCTGGTTGTTGAACACCCAGCCCGTCTCGCGTACCACCGCGTCGGCTGAATGCTCGGTTTCCGACGCTGAGCCCGCTGCTTTCCACGGGACATGCTGGCGGCGGGGACTCATCCGAACAGTGTGGCAGGTTCTACTTGCGTTCGGGGAGCGGTGCCGAATACGCCTGGCCGGAGTCGAGACCGAACGCCGTGTGCAGCGAGCGCGACGCCGTCTCGAGGTCGGTGGCCGACGTGACGACGCTGATGCGGATGGTGCTCGTGGAGATCATCTGGATGTTCACACCGCTCTCAGCGAGGGTGCGGAACATCTTGGCGGCGATGCCGGGGCTGGTCTTCATGCCGGCGCCGACGAGGCTGATCTTGGCGATGTCGGGGTCTTTCTCCACTCCCGCAGCGCCAATCTCGGCGGCCACGCGGGCCACGATGGTTTCGGCAGTACCGAGGTCGGCCTTCGGCATGGTGAAGCTGATGTCGGTGGTGCCGTCGTGGCTCGTGTTCTGCACGATCATGTCGACGTTGATGTTGGCCTGGGCCAGCGGCTCGAAGAGCGCAGCGGAAATGCCGGGGCGGTCGGGCACTGCCACGATGGTGACCTTGGCCTCGTTGGTGTCGGTGACGACACCGGAGATGATGGGATCTTCCATGCTGGGCTCCTGTGAGGTGACCCACGTGCCGGGCTCCCAGGTGAAGGCGGAGCGGACGTGGATGGGAACGTTGTGGTTGCGGGCGAACTCGACGCTGCGCAGGGCGAGCACCTTGCTGCCAGCCCCGGCCATCTCGAGCATCTCGTCGAAGTTGACGTGCTGCAGTTTTCGGGCCTGGGGCACGATGCGCGGGTCGGCGGTGAACACGCCGGTGACGTCGGTGTAGATCTCGCACGCATCGGCGCCGAGCGCGGCTGCGAGTGCCACTGCGGTGGTGTCGCTGCCGCCACGGCCGAGGGAGGTGATCTCCTTGTCGGTGCTGATGCCCTGGAAACCGGCCACCACGCACACCTTGCCCTCCGACAGCGCCTCGCGCACGCGGTCGCCCTTCACCTCGAGGATCTTGGCCTTGAGGTGCACGGTGTCGGTGATGATGCCCGCCTGGCTACCGGTGAAGCTCTTCGCCTCGATACCCAGGTCGGCGAGCGCCATACACAGCAGAGCCATGCTGATGCGCTCGCCGGTGGTGATGAGCATGTCCATCTCGCGGCCGGGCTGAGTCTTGGAAACGTCGTTGGCGAGCTTGATGAGGTTGTCGGTGCTCTTGCCCATCGCGCTGGGCACGACGATGACGTCGTTGCCGCGCCGCTTGGTGATGGCGATGTTCTCCGCCACCGCGCGCATGCGATCGGGGTCGGCGACGGATGTTCCGCCGTACTTCTGGACGATCAGTGCCACGGTTGGTAGAGGCTAGCGAGGAGGAGCCAGTCCCGGACGGCGCCCGCCAGGTAGCGTCGCTCGACGTGCTGCACCGCGGGCTCGACAACTCCTTCCCCGAGGAAGTGCGCGCCCGCATCACGCTGCTCACCATGGCCCGCACTGCGGCCAACGGCGCATTCCGCTTCACGCCGCCCTTCCTCGCCACCATCGCCTCGGGGCTCGACGTGTCGCTCGACACGATCGGCATCGCGGTCGCGGTGAGCGAAGCCTCGGGCCTGCTCTCGCCCATCACGGGTTCCATCGCCGAGCGCTTTCACCGGCGCACCGCGATGGCAGCCGGGCTCACGGGCGTCGCCGCGGGCGCGGCCCTTGCTGCTGGCAGCCAGCACGTCGCGATGCTCGCGGTGGCGCTCATCGTCCTCGCGCAGAGCAAGGTGCTGTTCGACCTCGGGCTGGGCGCTTGGGTGAGCGACCGTGTGCCCTACGAACGGCGCGGCCGGGTGATCGGCCTCACGGAAACGTCGTGGGCGCTCGGGCTGCTGGTGGTGGTGTCACTCCTCGGGTTGCTCACTGCGATGAGCAACTGGCGAGTGGGGTACGCCGCGGGTGCTGCGCTGGTGGCAGTGATGGCAGGGCTGGTGCGCAGCACCCGCGGCGTAC
>DMQJ01000268.1 GCA_003455715.1 Acidimicrobiaceae bacterium
GCCCCGCCGATGCCGGGCCAGCCGATGCCGGGCCAGTCGATGCCCGTGCAGTCGATGCCCGTGCAGTCGCTGGCCCCATCGCCCAAGCGGCGGCTACCGGTGATGTGGGTCGCGGCCATCGCCGCGCTCGTGCTCGTGGTGGTCGGTGTGGTGGCGTTCTCCGGGGGCGACGACGGCAACGACTCTGGGCTCACGGTGCGCCTCACGGGGCCCACCGAACTCGACATCGGCGAGCAGGGCATCTGGCGCGTGGAGTCGCCCGACGCTGTGTCGGGCACCTGGTCACTCACTGGGCCGGTGCAGCCCGACGCCGATGCGCTCGTGTGGGCGCCGGGCAACTGGTTTCAAGGCACGTGGAACGTGCCCGCCGAGGTGACGCTCACCCTCACGGTGGTCGACGCCGACGGCAACACGGCCAGCGGGTCGATCTCCTTCACCGTTGGCTGACCCAGCGACGGCACACGCCAGGCCAGCCTGCCCGGCTCAGCTGCGGTCGTAGAGGTAGATGTCGCGCTGGTTGTTGGTGTCGGTAGGCGCCAACGCGGCGTCGGCCATGAACACCACTCGGTCGCCGTCGTCGCTCACCGTGGGGTACGCGGCGAAGGCGCCGCTGGGCACACCCTGGCTCGACACCGACAGATGGATGGTCTCGCCCGTTGCGACATCGTGCAGGAAGATGTCGGAGTTGCCGCCCGTGGGTGGCGACGTGAGGTTGGTGGCATACGACTCGAACACCACCACCGACCCGTCGCCGGAAAGGTGCGAGTAGTAGGCGCCGTTGTTGGCTTCGGTGTTGCCAATGCCGCGGCTGATGTACGTGGTGGTGCCGGCGGTGATGTCGCGGAGGAAGATGCCACCGTCGTCGTTGTTCTTCAGCGCGCTGAGGTTCGATGCGTAACTGGTGAACACCACCTTGGTGCCGTCGTCGGAGATGCGGGCGAGCTGACTGCCATCGTTGGCGGGAACTTCGCCATCGGTGAGGCTCACGCGGATGATCTCCTGCGTGGCTACTTCGTAGCGGAAGATGTCGGCGATGTTGTTGCCGTCGTCGGCCACCAGGTTGCTGGCGTACGACTCGAACACCACGAACTGCCCGTTGCCGGAGATGCGCGGGAAACTCGAACGATCGTTGCCCACAGGGTCGCCGGGCAGGTGGAAGGCGCGACTGATGATGGTGGTCGTCCCGGTTTGGCGGTCGTGCAGCGCGATGTCTTCAGCGGTGTTGGTGTCGTCACCGGCGAAGTTGCTCGCGTCGGTGGAGAACACGACGAAGCGACCGTCGTCGCTGATCGACGTGTAGTACGAACCGTCGTTGCCTTCGTCGTCGTTCGACGCGACGCTCACTCGCTCGGTGGTGCCACTCTGTCGGTCGCGTACGAACACGTCCCAGGTGTCGTTGGTGTCGTCGTCGACAAGGGTGGTCGCCAGACCGTAGAAGGCGACGAACCGGCCGTCGGGGGTGATCTCACCGGTGTAGCTCACGTTGTCGCCGAGGTCTTCGTCGCTGGAGACGCTGACGAGTTCCGTGGTGCCGTTCACCAAGTCGCGCACGTACACGTCGTTGTAGGAGTTGATGTCGGCGTCGACAAGCGACCCGTTGCTGTAGAAGCTCACGAAGTTCCCGTTGCCCGAGATCTCCGGTTGGAACGAACCGCCGTTCGAGAGTTCGTCGTCGTCGGTGAGGCTCACCACCGACACTTCTGCACTGCGCGGGAACCAGCCGAGCACGTCGACGGCGAGGTGGGTGGTGCCGGCGTTGTTGTAGATGCTGATATGGCCGTTGGTGCCGAGGGGCACGATGACCATGTTGGGCAGGGTGCGGGCGGCGGCGAGGTTGAGGTTGCTGGCGGTGGGTCGGGTTTGGCCGGTGGGGTAGACGGTGATGTAGCTGGTGGCGGTGGGGTTGATGGCGGTGACGTTGAGGGCGACGGCGCCGGCGTCGTCGGGCACGCCACCGCGGCCGGCGATGTCGAGTTCGAGGGTGGCTGCTGCGCCGAGCACCCCGCCGCCTTCGGCGAGGTCGTCGATGGTGGAGTTGGGCTCGCCACGAGTCTCCAACAGTCGCGCCGGGGTGAGGCCCTGGAAAGCGCTCGGCGACTCGGGGATCCAGCCGAGCACGTCGACGGCGAGGTGGGTGGTGCCGGCGTTGTTGTAGATGTCGATGTGGCCGTTGGTGCCGAGGGGCACGATGACCATGTTGGGCAGGGTGCGGCCCGCGGCGAGGTTGAGGTTGCTGGCGGTGGGTCGGGTTTGGCCGGTGGGGTAGACGGTGATGTAGCTGGTGGCGGAGGGGTTGATGGCGGTGACGTTGAGCACCACCGCGGCGGCGTTCTCATCGACCCCTCCGCGGCCGGCGATGTCGAGTTCGAGGGTGGCTGCTGCGCCGAGCACCCCACCGCCTTCGAAGAGGTCGTCGATGGTGGAGTTGGGCTCGCCACGAGTCTCCAACAGTCGCGCCGGGGTGAGGCCCTGGAACGCACTCCCTGCGGGGAACCAGCCGAGCACGTCGACGGCGAGGTGGGTGGTGCCGGCGTTGTTGTAGATGTCGATGTGGCCGTCGGTGCCGAGGGGCACGATGACCATGTTGGGGACGGTGCGGCCCGCGGCGAGGTTGAGGTTGCTGGCGGTGGGACGTGTTTGGCCGGTGGGGTAGACGGTGATGTAGCTGGTAGCGGAAGGGTTGATAGCGGTGACGTTCAACGCCACCGCCCCGGCATCGTTGGGCACGCCACCGCGGCCGGCGATGTCGAGTTCGAGGGTGGCTGCTGCGCCGAGCACCCCGCCGCCTTCGAAGAGGTCGTCGATGGTGGAGTTGGGTTCGCCACGCGTTTCGAGCAGCCGTGCAGGGGTGAGCCCATGGAAGATCGCCGACGGCGGTGGCGCATCGGCAACTGCCGATGACACACCGACGGGCAGGGTGGTGGCCACCATCGCGACACTGAACAGAACTGCGAACCGACGACGCATACGACTGGTCTCCCGAACCTTGAGCAAGAACCTCGCACGGTAGCAGCAGGGCGTCACGCACGTGGGGTGGTGCGCGGGTGACATGATGCGGGCATGGCCACCGCAGGAACCATTGCCCCCAACCGCTCCACCGAGTTGCTGCAGCAGATGATCCGCCTGGGTTGTGTCAACACCGGCCACGCCGACTCCGGGTTCGAGACGCGTGCCGCCGACTTGGTGCGGCCGCTCGTGGAACTGCCCGGTGTGGAGGTGGAGCAATTCGGCCCCACCCCCGAACGACAGTCGCTCATCGCCCGGTTGCCTGGCACCGACCCTACGGCTCCCACCCTGTTGCTGCTGGGCCACACCGACGTGGTGCCGGTGGATCCTGCCGACTGGCGGCACGACCCATTCGGCGGTGAACTCATCGACGGGTGGGTGTGGGGGCGCGGTGCCATCGACATGCTGTGCGTCACCGCGTCGATGGCGGTCGCGTTCGCCGATCTCGCACGGCGTGATCACGCCCTGCCGGGCTCGGTGGTGTTTGCCGCGGTGGCCGACGAGGAGGCCGGGGGCGAGTTGGGCGCCGACTGGTTGTTGCGCAACCATCGCGACGCAGTGATGGCCGACTACGTGCTCACTGAGTGCGGCGGAACCCCGCTGCACACTCCGAGCGGCATGAAGCTGCCGGTGCTGGTGGCCGAGAAGGGCGCGGCGTGGTGCACGCTCACCGTGCACGGCACGGCGGGCCACGGTTCTACCCCCATCATCGGCGACAACGCGCTGGTGAAGGCCGCCGAGGTGGTGCGGCGGCTGGCCACCTATCGACCGCTCGGTGTCATCCACGACACGTGGCGCGCGTACGTGGCGGCGATGGGCTTCGAAGCCGAACTGGAGGCCATCCTGCTCGATCCGGCGGCCATTGCCGACTGGGCGGCGCATCATCACGATCGCGGGTTCGCCGCCGACTGCCACGCGTGCACCCACCTCACCCTGTCGCCCAACGTGTTGCGGGCCGACGGCAAGACCAACACCATTCCCGGCCGGGTGGAGCTTGAGGTCGACATTCGCACGCTGCCAGGGCAGACCCAGGGGCATGTGCGCGAGATCCTGCTCGACCTGTTGGGCGATCTGGCCAGCAGTGTGGAGATCGAGTTCATGGCCGACGCGTGGGAGGCCACCGCGTCGCCGGTGGCGTCACCGCTGTGGCATGCCGTCGAGCGTGCGTCGGCCAGGGTGTACCCCGACGCACGTTGCGTGCCGGCCATCACACCTGGAGGCACCGACGCGCGGTTCTACCGACGCGAGGGTGCCACCTCGTACGGCTACGGCCTGTTCTCCCGCGAGCTCACGTTCGACGACTACGTGGCCATGTTCCATGCGGCCAACGAGCGTGTCGACGTCCACTCGATGGCGCTCATGGAGACGCTCTGGAGCGACATCGCCGTCGATCTGCTCGGCGGCTGAGCGATGGCCATCGCCGACGGCGAACTGGTGGCCGTGATGGTGCTCGACACGGTGGGTTCCACGGCCCGTCGTGCCCAACTGGGCGAGGTGGCCGCGAACCAACTCGACCTTGCCGAACGGGCCGCGCTGCGGACGCGCATCGCCGACGTCGGTGGTGAGGTGGTGGCCGAGACGGGCGACGGTGCGGTGGCGTTGTTCCCGTCGGCCTCAGCCGCCCTCGAGGTGGGCCTCAGCTTGCGAGGTCCGCAGTACCGAATCGGCGTGGCGGTCGGTGAAGTCGTGCACGTCGAGGACGGTGTGTGGTCGGGGTCGGCGATGCAAGAGGCCGCAATGCTCGAACGTGCCTGCCCGGTCGGCGAGGTAGTGGCGTCGCCGTTGGCGGCACAGTTGGCGACGTCGGTGCACGTGAGCATCGAGCCGCTCGACTCGGCGCCGGCTTCGGCCGTGGTGGTGCGCCCGTCAGCGCTGTAGGCGATCGATCATCGGGCCCTTGTCGTTCACGGGAGCCTTGTCGCCGTGCAACATCGTGTAGCCGTAGACCTGGTCGATGGTGGGGTAGCCGGTGATTGCGTACGCCGCCAGCTTGCCGCTCATCACCGCCCCCTCGAACGAGCCGATGTTGATGCCCGTGTACACCCAGTCGCCGGCGACGGCCAGGTTGGGGCCGATGTCCCACGGCTTCGGTCGCACCGCCGCAGTGCCCTTGGGTGCCAGCACGTACAACTCGCTCGGGTCGATGTTGAGGCGAACGAACTGCGACCACAGCCGCTGCTCGCCGCGATGGTCGTCGTCTTCGTGCCAGAGCGCGTCGAAGTCAAAGCTCAACGAGTTGGTGGGCCTGCTGCGCTGTGCCTTGGTGAGGGTGATTCCGGCGGTGCGCATCCACTGGCCGGTGATGGCCGCGGCTCGCATCCAGGCCTGCTGCGGGTAGTTGGGGTTCTGCCAGGTGGCGGCCTTCAGGTGGAGCTCCTGCACCGGGCCGCAGGCCTGGATCATGCTGCGGGGGCCACCGTCGGGCCAGTACTCCCACTCCATGGTGTCGGAGTAGTCGACCAAACCGTTCAACGGGTCGGGCAGTGTGACCGTGGTGAAGCGATTCACCGCCTGAGGCCCCGACGTTGCCTTCTCGGCCTTCGGTGTGCCCAGCCCCATTTCCTCGGGCGAGGAAGCGAACCACAGGTGCACCTGCAGCGTCTGCACCGTGTCGAGTTCGTCGACGGCGGTACGCATCACTGGGTGCTCGGCGAACGTGGGTGCGAAGTGGGCGACGGCGGGAGGCGGGATGGCGATGACCGCGATGTCGAAGTCGGTGCCGCGGCGCAGCGTGACGGTGTCGTCGGGCTGCCACGGGCACCACGCCGACTCGAGACCACAGGTCATGCCGCCGATCTGGTCGGGGTGGGCGTCGTCGACGGCGTGCATCGTGGCGTTCGGCTGTGGCGCCGATCCGCGGATGACATCGCGAATGTGATCGCCGTCGACGAGCTGGTCCCACAGCGGCTCGTCGGGCCATACGTCACCAAAGCCTGCCTGCGCCGGCCTCATCGGTCGGTACGGCGCGTTGATGACGCGCGCTTGCCGCTGGAAGTGCAACTCCTCGACGGTCTCGCCGTCGGCGGCGAAGGTGACACCGATGAGCTTGTGGAAGAACTCCACGTTCACGTTGCGGGCGAGCAGCGCCTCGTACAGCGGCTTGATGACGGTCTCGCCGGTGCCGACGCGGAAGAAGTAGAAGTGGTTGCGGCGGAAGAACGAGTTGCGCAGTTCCCACAGCAGGAACGTCGCCGCGCTCATCGTGGGCAGGCGGCTGCCGTCGCCGTCGGGCAGCGAGAAACACACGTACGGAGCGTTGTGCGGAATGGAGCTCTGCATCGTCATTTCGTGCAGGCCGTGCTTGGTGAGCCAGTCGGTGTAGTTCATCGCGTCGATGGCATCGAGGTCGGCGGCGTGTGTGCCGTCGGTCTTCAACAGGCCGTCGGCGATGAGGCCGCGCGTGACGGTGGCGTAGTAGTCGATGACGTTGAATGCCAGCCGCACCGTGTCCCACTTGTCGGTGGGCTTCAACGCGTGGTCGGTGAGCCACTTCACCACCGCAGTGAACGCGTCGAGCATGTGGTGGTGTCGGCCTTCGCGAGCGTGCTCGAGCGCGACGCGCAACTCCTTCACCAGCTTGCGCTCCACCCACTGCGGCCCGCTGAGCAGCCACTTCATCCACGGGTGGGTGTGCTCGGCGGTGGTGATGATCGCTTCGACCAGGCTCATCGACCACTCGGCGATCGACGTGAGCAGCTCCGCTTCGGTGGGGGTGTGCGGGTTCTCCCACGGGTGGTCGCCGGTGCCCACGGGCAGCACCAACTGACGGGTCGACTGCCTGCCCTTGTAGTAGTTGGTGATGGTGATGGTGTCGCTGGGGATGAGCGCCTCCTCGATGCTGCGAGGCAACCGCTGGCCGAGCGGTCGACGATCGGCAGCCTGGGCATCGGCATGTGCGTCGGCGAGCGCTCGGTAAGCGCTGTCGAGCATCGAGGTGCTGTTCCAGTAGAAGCCGGTGAATGCGTGGATGCCGTGCTCGAGGATGCGGTCGTGCTTCGGGTCGCGGCCCGTTGCCCCCTTGCCGCCGAGCCGCCAGCCGATCTGGTAGATCGACACGTCGACCTCGGCGTGCCGTGGGTTGAGGGTGGGGTCGGTGAGGTGGAACGCGGTGGACAGGCCGCTAGGCCCACCCCCAACGATCACCACCTTCGTCCGCGTGCCCGTGCCATCGGTAGTGGTGGTGTTCATGTGCTGCTCCCGTCGTGTGCGCGAAGTGTAGGTGAGGACGCGACGACGGCTGACCGGTGACCGTCAGCCTGGGGTAACGTCCGGCCATGGTGCGTCACCACGGAGTACGGCTGTGTTCCGTCGTGTACGCGACCCATGCGTCGGTAGCCGCCGATCATCCCGATCGCGTTGCCGTCGAGGGTGTCGACGTAGAGGTCGTGACGCAGTGCGGAGCCTCGTGGCACAAGCGGCTCGGCGCCGGGGTGCTCGCCGTCTTCTGGTCGGCGTCGAAAGCAATGCAAGCGGCGGAAGCGTTGCAGCAGCGCGCTGCTGCACTGCACCCACACCATGCGCCTGCGATCGGCGTGAGCACAGGCGAGGCACTGGTCGACGACGACCCGCTGGGGATGATGGTGGTGGTTGCGGCCCGGCTGAGTGGGGTGGCGACCGCGGGCGAGGTGCTGGTGTGCGACGTCACGGCTGCAGTGGCGGCGCCGTCGCTCGCACAGGCTGTCGACGAGTGGCATGAGCGCCGCTTGAAGGGCATCCCGTCGCCGGTGCGGGCGGGTGTGCTCAGCTGGTCGCAGCCTCCGTCGATCAGCGAGGCGTGGGGTGTTGCGGCCGAGGCACGCCTCGATTCGCCCTTCGCCGGGCGGCAGCGGGAGGTCGAAGCCCTCAGCGAAGCGCTGGCGCAGTCGGCTGCTGGTGTTGGCGGAGTGGTGCTCATCAGTGGTGAGGCCGGTGCTGGCAAGTCGACGCTCGTGGCTCGCCTGGTCGAGCTGGCCGGCCAGGCACATCGGCCACTTGTGTACGGGCGCTGCGACGAACACGTCCCGCGTCCGTATCTGCCGTTCGCGCAGATGGTGCGCCGAGTGAGCGAGCGCGACCCCCGCGGGTCGATGGCGCTTGGTTCGTTGGCGGGCGAACTCCGCCGTGCTGTGCCCGAGGTGGGCGAGCGGTTCCCGTTGTTGGCCGAGCCGTTGCGTGCCGACGCCGACTCCGAGCGCATGCGCC
>DMQJ01000513.1:0-6182 GCA_003455715.1 Acidimicrobiaceae bacterium
CTAGAGGGCGCGGTGGTTTGGGGAGCGCTGCCGCCGCCGTCGGCGTTGTTGTTGCCGCCGCCGCTGTCGTTGTCGTCGGGGGCCACCGTTGTGGCCGCCGCTGCTTCGCGTGCTGCCTGCTCGGCGGCCGCAGCAGCTCGTGCCCGCTCCTCAGCTTCGAGTGCCTTGCGGACGGCTTCGTCGCGCAGGCGCTGCGCCTCCACCTCTTTCAACCGCTCGACTTCCTGCTCGGCAGCGATGCGCAATGCCTCAGCGTTGGCCTTCTCGTCTTCGGCGCGCTGCTGCGTGGCCTTCAGCGCCTCCTGTTTGTCGGCGAGGTCGCGGCTGGCGGCATCGAAGTCGTCGAAGTCGACATCGGAGCTGGCATTGATGACCTGCGCCAGCGCTGCGATCTGCATCTGCTCCTCGGGGCTGGAGAACCCGTTGAGCAGCGGCGACGTACCGGTGCCGGCGCTGGTGAAGCGCTTCACCGCAATCTGCTGCACACGTTCGGTGAGTTCGGCCACCTGGTCTTCGAGCGCCGCTACCTCGGCCACGAGTGCTGCCTCCTCGATCGCCAACTGGTCGAGCCTTGAGATGGCGGCAAAGTATGTGTCGGCCGCTGCATTGGCTCGCTCGCGGGCGTCGGCGATCTCTCGTGCCGCCTGCTCGGCCGCATCGTCGGCCTGCACGGGTGCCGTGTACGTGAGCACGGGCACGCCGATGGCGACCGCCATCAGCAGCGCAAGGACGACAAGAACACGACGCATCACTTCGATCCTACCAGTTGTTGCAGTTCTGTTACAGGCACCCTCGCTACGCTGTGCCCGGTGAACACGGTGTTGCGGGTGGCCAATGTGAGTTTCGTGCGCGACGAGCGGTGCATTCTGGCGCCGATCACGTGGGCAGTGCAGGCGCACGAGCGGTGGCTGGTGCTCGGCGCGAATGGCTCGGGAAAGACCACGCTGCTGCGCATCGCATCCATGTACGAACACCCGTCGAGCGGCACGGTCGACGTACTCGGCGAGCGCCTCGGACGCACCGATGTGCGCGAGCTACGACGGCGGGTGGGCTACCTCTCCGCAGCGCTCGCCGCCGACATCCGACCAGCACTGCGCTGTCTCGACGTGGTGATGACCGCCAAGTACGCGGCATTGGAGCCCTGGTGGCACCGCTACACCACCGCCGACGAAACCCAAGCACTGCAACGGCTGGAGCGCATGGGTGTGGCGTGGGCGGCCGAGCGATCGTTGGGAACCCTCTCGTCGGGCGAACAGCAACGGGTCCTGCTCGCACGCACACTGATGAACGAGCCGGGGGTAGTGCTGCTCGATGAGCCCAGCGCGCGGCTCGACCTCGGCGGCCGCGAGCAGTTGGTGCAGGCGTTGGCGGAACTGACGCTCGACCCAACAGCGCCGCCCGTGGTGCTGGTGACTCACCACCTCGACGAAGTGCCCCCAGGCATCACCCATGTGCTCATGCTGCGCGATGGGCAGGTAGTGGCCAAGGGGCCCATCGATCGCTACCTCAACTCGGCGTCGCTCAGCGAGTGCTTCGGCATGCCCCTGCATCTCGAACGTCGACCCGACGGCCGCTACAGCGCCTGGCACGCCGGCTGACGGGCAGCGAGGCGAAGGCGACGTCAGCGAGCGGCGAGCACCAACTCGGTGAGTCGTTGGCGGCCCTGCGTGATCTGGTCGGCGAGCGCTCGCTCCATCACACCGCCGGTCCATAGGCCACCGCCGTAGTGCAGATGCATGTGGAGGGTGCTCCCCTCCCCCGACGACGTGACGTCGGCGCGGAGCACCCACGGCGAATGGCGTCGGCCGTCGAGCTCCGCCCGCTCGAAGACTGCCACGTGGCGGGAGAGGTCGTGCTCGGTTCGTTCCATGCGCAGTCGCTTGCTGCGGGCGAACGGACCCAGCCGTGCTCTCAGCTCCACCTGCCATGCCGGACGGACGGGGGCCCCGTCTGTCTCGCCTCCGAGGAGTGGTTCGGCGTGATGAACCAGATCGATCCACTGCGGGTACAGCGCCAGGTCGTCGACGAAGGCGAACAGCGCAGCGGGATCGCACGGAGCGTCGAGGGTGGCATGTACATCCATCGCTGGCAGTATCGCCGATTCCTCGCACACACCTCACACTTCGTTCACACCTGCGGCGCATCGTGACGACATCCCCACCAGAAAGGACTCATCATGAAGCGTTCACACATCATCGCCACCTCCGTCGTCGTGCTGGTCGGCTCAATCGGCATCGCCGGCGTGGCAGCTGCCGCCGACGACAGCGGCAACGGCCTCGGCCGTGGCCGAGGCGCCGAGGTGCAACTCACCGACGAACAGAAGTGCGAGCATCAGGACCGAATCCGCGAGCGGGCAGCGAACCTGCAGACACGCATCGACGAACGCCAGGCCCGGCTGACGGAACGTCGTGCCACCGCCGAGGCCGAAGGGCTCACCGATCTCGTGGCCCGCATCGACCGGGCGCTGGAGCGGCTGGCCACGGCCGAGACCAAGCTGGCCGAACGGCTGGCGACATTCGAGGACTGGGTGGCCACCAACTGCTGACCACCGGCACGGTCGTCAGCCCGGAGTGTCGCGATCTCGACCTTTGAAGGCTCTCGACAGCAACGGGCTGCGCGCCTTCAGCAACCCCCCAAGGTCGTCGTTCTGATCGAACACCGGCTTCCACGGATTCGCCGCTCCGTCCGAACCCCCCAACGCCGCCGGCGGTGCCTCGTGCGCCGTCGGCGGCGCTGCGTCGTCGGTAGCCGTCGGCAGCTCGAGCTGCCCGGTTTCGTCTCGCTGCGAGTGATGACGCGACCGACGAGGTTTGGCCCTCACTGGCGGAGGGGCTTCACGAGGCTTGAACAGCCGCGGCACCACCTCGCGACGGTCGTCGAGCATCCAGCCGAGTGGCACCACCATCGCATCGGCGTGACGCCGGCAGAGCACCCCCGCCCGATACACAACGGCCCCGTCGAAGGGTTCGATCCACACCGTGAGGTGGTCGGCGTCGATGCCGTAGGTGACATCGGCAGGCTGGGAACAACCCGGTCGTTCGCACAGCCTCGCCATGGCCCCGGAGACTACAACGCCCCTGGCTCGTCGTGCGGGAGCACGGGAACCAGGGGCTTCGCGGTGGGCGATACAGGGCTCGAACCTGTGACCTCTACGGTGTGAACGTAGCGCTCTAGCCGACTGAGCTAATCGCCCGAAGGCACGGCAAGACTAGCAGCGGAGTCGCACGGAACAACCTGCGAATCCGGGGGTCAGCGGCCCGAGCCACGCATGGAGCCGGTGAGCATCGCTCCGGGCTCGACCAGCAAGCACTCGACGTTTCCGCGGGTGGCCTTCCAGCCGATCTCCTGCGGGTAGGTGTAGAACAACTCGAAGACCGACGTGTCGTAGGGCTCACCCACGTAGGCCTCGAACGCATCGAAGCATGCCTCGCTCGCACGCTGTTGGGCCACCGACTCGCCCGGGTAGGTGGAGTCGCGGTTCTCGTTCAACTGCACCACGGCGAACACCTCCGCCTCGTGTGGCGTCGCGCAGTCGACCGTAGAGAACCGGAACACGACGGACCCGGTGGGCAGCTGCGCAACGCAGTCGCCGACCTTCAGGGACCCTGCTGCGGTGGTGGACTCCTCGTCGTCGCCGATTCGTCCGGTGGCGGCGGCCCAGATGATGGCCGCAAAGCCAAGGAGGCCGACGATGCCGAGGATCCACCCGGCGCGCGCCATGCCAGCACCGCTCAACCGCCCTCTGCTGGAGCGAATGGACGACCCCGCAACCAACCCGAACACGATGCCGAGAATGCTCGGAATCGCGATGAAGAACAAGACCAGGCCAGCGAGGCCACACACCAA
This sequence comes from Acidimicrobiaceae bacterium, assembly GCA_003455715.1. GTDB lineage: Bacteria > Actinomycetota > Acidimicrobiia > Acidimicrobiales > Ilumatobacteraceae > UBA668. The sequence goes on from DMQJ01000513.1 coordinate 3,847, forward strand.
GGCAGCCACCGCCATGCCAGAGCGGGTCGTGGGCGGTGGAGGTGTTGCATAGGCCGGGGCTTCGCCACGCGACGGACCACCGAAGAACGGTGGGGGCGAGTAGCCACCGGGCTGTGGGCCGAACGGTGGCACACCGGACGCGGAACCGCCACCGAAGGACGGCGGACTGGCTGGCGGGGGCGGGGGCAACTCCACGGGGCGAGTGTACGAGGCCTAGACGGTGCCGCCGCTGCGCCAATACTCGCCGTCGGCACGATCGAGGAAGCCCTCATCCACCAGGTATCGACGCAGGGCCGCGGTGTCGGGGTGGGCCTGACCGATGAGCAGGTTCACCATCTGCTCGCTGTAGTGCCGGCCCGGCTCGAAGCGCTGCACCAACCAGTCGAGCACCACCAGCCGCTTGTGATGTGCCGAGGGAATGCGAGTGATCCGACCATCGGCGACGAACGTGCCGAGCACCTTGCGGACGTCGGCCGGCGCATCGGCATGTTCGTCGGAGACAGGACGGGAGAGCGCTGCACGGGCAGCAGCCTGGAAGACGTCGGCGGCAATGGCCAAGCCGTCGCTGCCATGCACGACGAGACCCACGTCGGCGAGCCGACCGAGCGCCTTGGCGGCCCGGGCCGCCGGAACATTGGCCGCAGCGGCCACCTGATCGAGGGTGCGGGCACCCAGTTGCACGGCAGCGAACGCAGAGCGACGATCGGCGTCGGCCAAGGCACCGGCGAGCACCCCGGCGTCGGGCCCTGCAGGAGCCGCACCCGCCATGGACGGCGCGTCAGTAGCCGAGGTCGACATGGACCGGGCCGATCAACGGTTCACCGTGCGCGAACCGACGCACATTGGTGGCGATGCGTTCGCTGAGCAACGGCACCGCCATCTCCGGGGTGTTGCCCACATGCGGGGTGATGATGCAGTTGGGCAGCGACCACAGCGGATGGTCGGCGGGCAACGGCTCGGGGTCGGTGACGTCGAGCGCCGCACCGCCGATGACCCCCTCCTGCAACGCCCACACCAGGTCGTCGGTGACGATGTGCCGTCCGCGGGCGACGTTGACGATCCAGGCGTGAGGCTGCATCTGTTCCAGTTCGTTGCGGGAGATCATGCCCTCCGTTTCGGGCGTGAGGGCCAGCGCGAGCACCACCAGGTCGGCACCGGCGAGCGCGTCGACGAAGCGATCAGACTCCAGCACTTCGTCGGCGCCCTCCAGTGCGGTGACCCGATTGCGGACCACGGTGATGTGGCAACCGAAGGGTTGGAGCAGTCGGAGCAACGACTCGGTGATGCCGCCGCCCCCGAGGATGGTGACGTTGGCACCCAGCAGGTTGCGACCGTGCGGTGCGCTCCACTGCCCGGCACGGCTGTAGCCACCCAGGTGGCGCATACCGGCCAGGGCCAGGGCAAGTGCCATTTCGGCGACCGGTTCGGCGTACACGCCTTTGCCGCACGTCCACTCACGGTCGTCGTCGACAAGGTCGACGTACTGCTCGATACCGGCGAAGGGCAGTTGCACCCAGCGGAGATGGGGTGCCTCTTCCAGCACTTCTCGAAGCGCCGCCGGGTTGCGGGGTGCGGCCCACACGAGCGCCTCGGCCTCCGCCAACGGCACCACGTGGCCGCCTCCGGTGGCGATGGCATCGGCCATCCACGACGGGGCACCTTCGGGGGCCAGGGCGATACGGGGCGAGTGGGTACTTGGCATCGCCCAGGAAGGCTATCCGGCGGCGACGATGCGGGTAGCCACGGTTTCCCCGCTCTCCAACGCGCCCTCCATGTAGCCGGTGCAGGTGGCGACGTGCTCGCCGGCGAGGTGCACCCGCCCCCACGCCTCTCGCAACGGTTGCCAGAACGCCGTCACCTGGCCGGGCTCGTAGACCGCGTAGGAACCACCGAAGCGCGGCTCCGCGCCCCATGCCCTGCTGTAGCCACCGAGCGGTTGCAAGGCGAGGCCGTGCATGGCCGTCATCTCTGCCGCGGCGAGGGCGATGCGCTCGGGTTCCGGCATGGTGGCCCACTGATGGCCGCCGTCGCCGCCGCAGTAGGCCATGAGGATGCCGGACTCGCCGGGTTGGTCCATGGTGGGTTCATATACGCGCTGGGCGCGGCCCGCGGTGGTGGCGTAGCCCGGTGGCCACTGCCGGTGTGGCCATTGCACCGACGTCTTGGTGATGGTGCCGTACCCGAGGCCGTGCACCGCGGCGTGCAGCGGAACCGGCATCGACGGCGTGATGGTCATCCGCCGCACCGTGGCCAGCGAACAAGCCAGCACCACATGGTCGGCGACGAACGAGCCGCGTTCGGTGCGCACCGTCACCTGCTCGCCCGAGATCGGAAGA
>DMQJ01000513.1:6396-6558 GCA_003455715.1 Acidimicrobiaceae bacterium
GCGCACCGTCACCTGCTCGCCCGACTGGTCGAGCCCCACGACCATCTCGCCGTAGCGCACCACGTCGCCCAGCGCCGCGGCCATTCCGTCGGCGAGTTGACTGAAGCCCCCGGCCACGCGGTGGGCGCTCACCTCGATGCCGGCCTCGGCGTCGCGCTGATA
>DMQJ01000207.1 GCA_003455715.1 Acidimicrobiaceae bacterium
CGAGGTGCGGGTCATCATGTTGAGCGCCGCCTTCGCCATGTTGGTGTGCGGGTGACGGGTGGTCTTGAACCGTCGGTAGAACTGCCCCTCCACCGCCGAGACGTTCACGATGTGCTTGTCGCGCTCAGGAGTACGCAGCATGAGCGGCTTCAGCCGAGCGTTGAGCACGAACGGCGCAACGGCGTTCACCAGTTGCGTCTCCAGCAACTCCACCGACGACACCTCGGCCAGGGTGAGGCGCCACGAGTTGCGATCGCGCAAGTCGACCTGCTGCAGGTCTTGATCGAGCCGACCCTCGGGAAACAGCTCGCCGCGCCCCACCCGATCGTCGGGAAGTAGCGCGGCCTGCGAAAGCTGCGCTGAATGGGTGACACCGACCGGTAGGACCACCCCGACGCTCTCATCGGCCCGGCCCGACGACAGCATGTCGTAGCCGCGAACCCCTTCGTAGGCGCCCACGAGGCGAGCCGCGTGGTGCGGCAACTGGGCGAGCGGACCGGCCTCCAACTCCATCATGTGCTCGTAGAACGCAGGCGGGCGACGCACGGTTTGGCAGGCGTTGTTGACGATGAAGTCGAGCCGGTCGTAGGTGGCCGCGAGGTGCTGACAGAACGCCTCCACGCTGGGCGTGTGGCGCAAGTCGAGGCCGTAGATCTCAAGCCGATCACTCCACTGCTCGAAGTCGGCCTCGGCGGCGTACCGCTGCGCACTGTCGCGCGGGAAGCGTGTGGTGACGATGAGCCGCGCTCCTGCCCGCAACAGCTTGATGCCAGCCTGATACCCGATCTTCACCCGGCCGCCAGTGAGCAGCGCCACCCTCCCGCGCAGGTCGGCGGTCTCGGTGCGCTTGGCATAGTTGAAGTCGCCGCACTCCGGGCACAGTTGGTCGTAGAACGGGTGAATCGTGGAGTACTTGCGCTTGCACACGTAACAGTGCAGGGGCTGCACCGACTCACGCTGCTCGGCGTTGGCGACGTCGTGGTCGATCTCGTCGGCGCTGCCGTCGGCGGCCAGCGCCGGGGCGTACACGTTGGGCGTGGTGAACACGGGCTTGGCCCGCAGCGAGCGAATGCCGGTCTCGTTGAGCGCGCCTTGGTCCTGTTGGGCCTTCGCCTGCTTGGCTTGCCGCCGTTCCGCCTTGATCTGCTTGCGACGAGCGACGATGTCGGGCTCGTACACGTTGCCCGCCGCGTTGAGCAGGCGGGTGCGATCCTCAAGGCTCAGCGACTGCAGCAGCCCACGATCGGCGACGATCGCTTCCAGTGCCTCGGTGGCGGCACGGAGCCGCTGCTGCAGTTCGTCGGACACCGGGGTGAGGGTACCGACTGGGTTCTACAGACGGCGGCGGAACAGTGAGTGCACACGCTCCCAGTGCTGCTCCGACGCCGTCCGGTTGTAGCGCTCGGTGCCTGGCGGCGCGTAACCGTGCACGGCGTCGGTGTAGAAGTCGCAGACGTACGTCACCCCCGCCGCGTCGAGCGCCGCTGTCATCTGGTGCATCGTGTCGACCGGTGCGGTGGGGTCGTTGTCGGCCCACCCCATGTACACCTCGGCGTTGCGTGCTGCCTCCAAGCCGAGGTGCGGCGAGTCGGGCGTGTCGCGCACCATCCACGCGCCGTGGATGCTGGCGACGGCCACCACGCGCTCCGGAAGTGCCTTCGCCAGCGCCACCACCAACCCTCCGCTCATGCAGAACCCGACAGATCCCACCTTTCCGTCGCGGGCCGCGGGGTCGCCAGCGGCCACCGCGAGCAGCGCCTCGGCATCGCCGATGATGTTGGTGGGGGTGACGGAGGCCATCAACTCGCGTCGGGCGTGCATGTCTTCGTCACTCATGCCGAACTCACGGAACGGCCCACCGCGGTAGAAGAGATAGGGCAGCATCACGTAGTACCCGGCCGTCGCCAGCCGCGAAGCCATGTCTTTCAACGCCGGCCTGATGCTCGGCGCGTCCATCAGGTAGAGCACCACTGGGTGAGGCCCATCCACCGCGGGATGGAAGATGAACGTCTTCATCGCCCCGTCGGGCGTCTGCACATCGAGTTCACATTCGATCACGGCGGCAGTCTCGCGCCAGGGGCAGCGGTTGTGCGTTACCGACTGACGCTCACCAGCCCAAGCGCCACGGCCGCGCCCACGAGCCCCACGCCCTGCCACTTGCCGATGCGTTCCTTGTCGATGGTGAAGGCAAGGGCGACCGTGCTGGCCGGGTAGAGCGACGACACGACAGCGACGATGCTGAGCATGCCGCGGCGCACTGCTTCGAGGTAGAGCACGTTGGCAGCCATGTCGAACACGCCGGCGACGACTGCGATCTGCAGTGAGGAACGATGGCGCTGCGGCCGGGCACCCCATGCACCGGCAAGCAGGAGCAACATCGGCACCGACGCCAGACGGGCAGCAACCAGCGGCCACAGGCCAGAGTCGTGGTCGGTGCGGTCGAGCGCCACGAACAGCAGGCCGAAGCACACACCCACCCCAACCGCCAGCACCACGATGCGCGGCGGCGTGTTGTGCGCGTGCGTGCCGAGCGCACCGCTCACCAGGGCAATGGCCACCGCGGCGACGGCGATGCCCACCCACGCCACCCACGACGGACGCTCGCCCAGGGCGAACCCGACCGCCACCGGCACCACCGTGCCCACCACGGCGCTCACCGGGGCCACGACGGTGACATCGCCGTTGGCGAACCCGTGGTACAGCCCGGCAATGCCGAGGGCACCGACGATGCCACCGGCCCCACCCCACCACCAGGTGGATGCCCCAGGCGCCGACGTGCCCATGATGAACACCCCAGCGACCACCAGCACAAGGCTCACTGCCTGGCCGACGGCTGCCACCACCACACTCGCCTGGGCCCGTGAGGCGCGACCGCCGAACCAATCGGCCACGCCGTAGACGACGGCAGAAGCAAGGGCGAGCACGATCGGCATAGGAGCCGCCAGTCAACCACTGTGACGGCTCCCCGCCACTCGGCGGCTACCGTCCGCAGGTGATGCAGTACACCCGATTCGGCCGAACAGGCCTCCAGGTTCCCCGCCTCACGCTCGGCACAATGACGTTCGCCGGTCAATGCGATCGCGACACCTCATTCGCCATCATGGACGCCGCGGTCGAGGCGGGCATCACCCTGTTCGACACCGCCGACATGTACCCCGTGGTCACCTACCCGGCGGGCATGGGCGACACCGAACGGATGATCGGCGAGTGGATGAAGAGCCGGCGGCGCGACGTGCTCATCGCCACCAAGTGCTTCTTCCCGACGGGCTACCGCCGTTGGGAGGGAGGCAACTCGCGGCACAACATCATGCGCTCCATCGACGCGTCGCTCGAGCGGCTGCAGACCGACTACGTCGACCTGTACCAAGTGCACTCGTGGGACCCACAGACACCCATCGACGAAACCCTGCAGGCACTCGACGATGTCGTTCGCTCAGGGAAGGCACGGTATGCGGGGTGCAGCAACGTGCTCGCCTATCAACTGGCCCGCTCGCTCGGCCGCAGCGAAGTGCTCGGCACCGTGCGGTTCGAGAGTGTGCAACCTCGCTACAACCTCCTGTTCCGCGAGTTCGAGCGCGAGCTACTCCCCTTGTGTGAGGAAGAACAGGTCGCAGTCATTCCCTACAACCCGCTCGCGGGCGGCTTCCTCAGCGGGAAGCACTCCCCCGGCACTTCGGCCGACGGCACTCGCTTCGGAGCCGGCACCACGGGCGACCGATACCGAGAGCGGTACTGGCACGACCGCATGTTCCACACCGTGGAGGCAGTGCGACCACTGGCTGCAGAAGCGGGCGTGAGCATGGCGACGCTGGCACTGCAATGGGTGCTTGCCCACCCGGCCATCACCAGCCCCATCGTCGGGGCCACCCGGCCCGGGCAACTTGCCGATGCGGTTGCCGCCGTCGACTCACCGATCGATCCGTCGCTGAAGGCCGCTATCGACGCGTTGAGTCACGAGTACCGGTTCGGTGACGCCACCCGCTGAGTCGGTCACTGGGCTGTTACGCAGGGCACTCGCCGAGCGCGCCAGCCACCACCACCTCGCCCGAGCTGCCCTGCAGCGGGTCTTTCGGAGGTGCTACCTGCTCGCGGGTGACAGTGATGAGTGGGTAGTCGGCAGGGTCAACACCTGCCCAGGCGATGGCATCGTCGAGTTCGTGGAACGAGCCAGCCGGCACCAACTCTGTGCTCTCACAGTTCTTCAGCCACACCTGGTAGAAGTCGCCGCCGTCGCGACGCGGCAAGCCGGGGATGCGGAGCACGATCTGCACCCCCGACGACACCGTGGTGAACTCGGCCTCACCGTCGACACCGGGTGCGAGGTCGGTGCCCACCATGGCAACGGTGGCATCGGCAGGTTCGTCGCTGTCGCGGGTGACCGCGACGGTGAGCACCGCTGCTGCCGCCGCGCCGACCGCGGCGGCACCTGCTACCGAGAACCATCGCCGGGCTCGCGACGGTTGGGCGTGGATGAAGTAGTCGCTCGTGGACGACGTCGACGAGGGTGCAGCCTCGGCGGCAATCGCGGCGACCACCCGGTCTTCCAGCGTGGTGTCGGGCTCCGCCCACAGCGAGGGGTCGGCCAAGAGGAGGTCGAGTTCGGCGAGCAGCGCAGCATCGTCGGATGTCTCGTTGTCGCTCATGCTGTCACCTCCTCACCATTGGTCGAGAGTACGTCGACTCGTCGAGAACGGTTCATTCGACGTCCTCCCGCAGATATGCCAGGGCCCGTGCCAGCGTCGAATGAGCACGGAACGACCTGCTCTTCACGGTGCCCACCGGTATGCCCAGCTGTTCGGCGATCTCCGTGTGCGACAGCCCTTCGAGATGCTGCATGCGCACCACTTCTCGTTCACCCTCGGGCAGCCGCTCGAGAGCGTGCCGAACCTGACCGGCCTCCCACGCAGTGGCCACGTTGGCGGGCAACGTCACCAGGGCCGGGTCGTCGGCTCGAGCATCGTCGAGCGAACTCGACGGTCGGCGTGCTTCACGGCGATGAATGTCGATGGCCACGCGCCGAGCGATCGTGGCCAGCCAGGGGGCAAGCTCGCGCGCGCTGTCGAACGACGATGCGTGACGCCAGGCCTGCACGAAGGTCTGTTGGGTCGCTTCCTCGGCAAGCCCACGATCGCCGAGCACTCGCATGCCGATGGAGTACACGAGCCCCGAGAACTGGCGGTAGACCGTGCGAACTGCCCCCTCGTCGCCTCGACAGAATGCCTGCACCGTGGCGGCATCGAGGCTGGCGACCGGCGGCATCGCCGAGAGGATAGATGCTCGACTGCGGCGACGAGGGCACCTACTGCCGAGGCGCTGCCACGACGTGCGCTGGAGCGGAGTGGGCGTAGCCGGACTCGAACCGGAGACCTCCACCGTGTCAAGGTGGCGCTCTAACCAACTGAGCTATACGCCCGTACAGCGGTAGACGAATCTACCAGTCATCGCAGCCGCATCGACACCTCATTGGCAAGAAGCCGACCAGAGCGGGTGAGCCGCACCCGCACGCCGTCGCTCTCCACCAGTCCGTCGAGCCCGTCGACATCCAGGGCGCTCACCGGCACTCCGTCGCGCATCCGCAACGCCAGCTGCAGGCCTTCCAGACGGCGGGTGTCAGCGTCGAGTTGCTCGCCGGCAGCCTCCGTGGTGTCGCCCGCCTTCACCGCGGCCATGTATCGCTCGGGCGTGCGCAGGTTCCACCACCGTCGACCCGCACGATGACTGTGGGCGGCACTCCCGAAGCCGATGTAGTCGCCTTGCTGCCAATACAGGATGTTGTGCCGGCACTCGTGACCAGGTAGCGCCCAGTTGCTGACCTCGTAGTTGGCACGTCCGGCATCGGTGAGGAGCTCGTCGGCCAGCTCGTACTTGTCGGCCAGATCGTCGTCGTCGGGAAAGCGGTGCGGCTCGTTGGCGAGCGGCGTGCCGGCCTCGATCGTCAGCGCGTACGCCGAGAGATGGGGTGGGTCGAGCGCCAATGCCGACTCAAGCGTGGCGCGCCAGTCGTCGAGAGTCTCCCCCGCGGCGCCGTAGATGAGGTCGAGGTTGAAGGTGGGAATGCCTGCCTCCCGCACCGCCTCCACCGCCGCCACTACGTTGCTCGGCACGTGACTGCGGCCGAGCGACCCCAGCACGTGCGCTTGCATCGACTGCACCCCAATGCTCACCCTGCTCACACCGGCAGACCGGTAGGTGGACAACATGGCGACCGTGACGTCGTCGGGATTGCACTCGACCGTCACTTCAGCATCGGCGGCCAGCGGAATCGCTTGCAGCACGGCTGCCAACAGCTCGGGGTCGACCAGAGTGGGTGTGCCGCCACCCACGAACACGCTGGTCGCGAGCGGGAGCGGCGTTCGTTGCACATCGGCGAGGAGCGCCTCCATGTACGACTGCTGCAGATGGTGCCGGTCGTCCCACGTGGCGAACGCGCAGTAATCGCAGCGGCGAGCACAGAAGGGGACGTGGACGTAGACGCCGAATGGTTCGGGCACCGCGGCGACGCTACCTGTTCAGCGCCGATTGACCGCCGACTTCAGGGTCGGTACAGCAGATCGAGCGCGTCGAGTCGCTGGCCCACCTGATCGACCGGCACGTCGAGCATGGCGGCGATGGCCCGAGTGTCGTCGCCGCGCACCGTGATGACCTTGCCGTTGAAGTCTTGGCGCTGCACCTGAATCATCTTCAAGAAGCGGGTGAGCATCTCGAACGGCTGGCCGCTGAGCTGGCTCAGCTTGAGCAGGTCGATGGCGAGCTTCTTGTTCTGCTGGGCCTCGGCCTCAGTGGGGACGGTGACGTCTTCGCGAGGAAGCAGCTGGTCGACCGGCACGTTGTAGAACTTGGCCAAACGCTCGAGCCTGGGCACGGAGATGGCCCGCTCGCCACGCTCGTACGCGCCGAGCACCGAGGCTTTGAACTCCTCGGCCGACGACGCCTCTACCTCCTGCAGGGAAAGCCGCTTCTGGCGGCGGATCACCCTGAGACGTTCGCCGACCTTGCGGCTGTAGGGGGAGGAAGCGACATCATCGTCGAATTCGCGCATGGGAGGTGGTTCTTTCTCGGAGGTACGGGAGGCCCGCCGAACGTTGTGACGGAAACATTGTTGCACAGACCAACCACAAACTCAACGCATAGTGATGCGTCATCACTCTCCGCTGCAATCGGCAGCGCTTACGTCAAGATCTTGACGGCCGCCACCACCGCTGCTGTCTCCACACGCAGCACGGTGTCGCCCAGCGAGGCCACCGGGGCGCCGCACGCCAACTCCGACTCGGCGAAGCCGCCTTCCGGGCCGATGAGCACAGCGGTGCCCATCGAACGCGAAACCCCTGATGGATCAAGCAGTGTGACCCCTTCGACCCTCACCGCCGCCTCGAACGGCACCGGACCGTCGAGTTCGGGGAGCCAGGTACGCCTGCTTTGCATGGCAGCGTCACGGATGATGCGCAGGAGTCGCTCCCGCTGGCGCTGCGCGCGGTCGGTCTGCCACCTCACCACACTCCGCGCGCAATCGACCAAGGTCAGCTGCGTCACGCCCACCTCGGTGAGCTTCTGCGCCATCCAGTCGAGACGGTCACCCTTGGGGATGGCCGTCAGCACATGGCATGGCGGCGCGGCGGGTTCGGCGACGATGGGGCCAGTCGGCACCAGGGTGCCGCCGCGAACCGAGCAGGGCCGCCAGCAACCACGCCCATCGCTGACCGTGACCACCTCGCCGTCTCGGAGACGCAGTACGCGAAGAAGGTGGTGAGCGTCGTCGGCCTCCAACACCGGAGACTCCAGCGACGAGACGAACACATGCGCCGCGCTGTGGCGCAGCACGGGGTTCACTGGAAAGCCGACTTGATGCGGGCGAACAAGCCCGAGCCCTGATGGAGTTCCTCGCCGCGGGCATCGGCGTACTTCTTCAGCAACTCGGCCTCGAAGTCGGTGACCTTGGTGGGCACCTCCACCTGCACGCGCACCCGCAGATCGCCTCGACCACGCCCCTGTAGGCGCGGCACGCCGCGCCCCCGCAGCACGAACTCGCGGCCAGGTTGCGTGCCAGCGGGCACGATGATCTCCTCATCGCCATCGAGCGTGGGCAGCAGGAACTTGGCGCCCAGCGTCGCCTGGGCAAGCCCCACGGGAAGATCCGTGACGAGATCGTCGTGTTCGCGGCGGTACTGCTCGTGGGGCGCCACCCGGACATGCACGTACAGATCGCCCGAACCACCACCGCGCGGACCGACGGCACCGCGACCGGTGAGACGCAACGTCGAACCGGTGTCGACACCCGCCGGCACATCGACCTGATAGGTCTTCTCGGCAATCGTTCGCCCCTCACCGTTGCACGTGCGGCACGGTGTGGCGATGACCTGCCCGAGGCCGTTGCAGCGTGGGCATGCCGACGATGTGACCATCTGCCCCAGCATGCTCTGGCGCACTCGTTGCACCTGGCCGCGCCCATTGCACTCGCCGCAGGTGACGGGCTTGGTGCCCTCACCGGCGCCAGATCCGCCACAGTCGTCGCACTTCAGTGCGGTGCGCACCGTGACCGGAACGGTTGCCCCGAACACCGCCTGCTCGAAAGCGATGTCGGCCACCACCTCGAGGTCTTGCCCACGCGGCGGGCCGGATGGGCCGCGGGTGCCGCCGAACGGACTGCCCCCTCCGAAGAATGCCTCGAACAGGTCGCCGAGACCCCCGGCGCCACCGAACATGTCGCCAGGCCCTTGGCCAGCTCCGCCCACCCCGCGTTCGCCGAAGCGGTCGTAACGGGCACGCTGTTCGGGGTCGCTCAGCACCTCATAGGCGCGAGCCACCTGCTTGAAGCGCTCCTCGGCAGCGGCATCACCCGGGTTCGCGTCAGGGTGCAACTCGCGGGCCAGTTTGCGATAGGCCTTCTTCAGGTCGTCGGCAGATGCGGAACGCGACACTCCGAGGAGTTCGTAGTAGTCAGCCATTGCCGCTCCCGTCGCCGAGGCGGCGCCCGAGACGGTCGCTCACCACCTCGACAGTAGCCAGCGCCTGCGGATAATCCATGCGCGTCGGCCCAAGCACGCCGACGGTGCCCACCTGCTCGCCGTCGACCACCACGGGCTTCACCACCACCGAGCAGGCAGCGAGTGGTTCGATGCCATGCTCGGCCCCGATTGCCACCGACAACCCTCGATCGAGGATGTCGCGCACCAGCGACACGATCACGTACTGCTGCTCGAGCGTATGCAGCACCGAGCGCACGACGTCGACCGCGTCGAAGGCTTGGGCCATGGCCGCTGCCCCACCGACGAAGACCGACTCGTCGCCACCGAGGTGCCCCAGGCCGCGCATGGCCGCCGCGCACACGGCATCGACGGCCAGGTCGCCGGTTGTCGGGAGCGAAACCTGCGGATTGAACGCACGGCCCGCCATATGTGCCTGGAGGTGGGCCGTCGCCGCAGCCAACACCACGTCGGACGTCTCACTGGGCACGTCGAAGGGTTCGTTCTCGACGGAGCCGTTGGACAGCACCACCACCACCGTGGCCAGCCGAGCGCTGAGGCCCACCACCTGCACCGAGCGCACCACGGCGTGCTCCACCCGCGGCCCCACCACCACGGCTGCGTGATGGGTGACCTGAGCGAGGAGGTTGGTGGTCTGGTGCAATAGCTCCTCGAGCCGGCCGTGCGCTGAATCGAAGAACGTGCCCACACGCTGGCGAGCGGTGTCGTCGAGGAGACCGGGCTCGGCCATGTTGTCGACGAAGAAGCGATAACCCTTGTCGGTGGGGACCCTGCCCGCCGACGTGTGCGGCTGCGCCAGGAACCCCTCCTGCTCGAGCACCGCCATCTCATTGCGAACGGTGGCCGAGCTGACCTTCACCCCGGGCGCGTTGGCCACATGGGTAGAACCCACTGGTTGGGCCGTAGTGATGTATTCCTGCACCACGGCTCGCAAGATGGCGGTCTTGCGCTCGTCGAGCATCGGACTCCTTCAGGCAGTACGTCGGTGTTGGCAGCGGTCGTTGGCACTCGAGACTATCGACTGCCAGCGGTGGTGTGTCGGTACCGGCGGAGCGCTTCCTCTCGCTCGGCCGCATGGTCGACCATGGGGGCCGGGTACGAGTCGGGGCGTAAGAGACCCGGATCATGCACCGCCTTGCCCGGTACAGCTGCCAACTCGGAGACCCATCGGCGCACGTACTCACCATCGGGATCGAACCGTTCACCCTGCCCGATCGGGTTGAACACCCGGAAGTAGGGGGCGGCGTCGGTACCGGTGCCGGCCGCCCACTGCCAACCGTGGTTGTTGGAAGCCAGGTCGCCGTCGACGAGGTGCTGCATGAAGTGCCGCGCCCCCCACTGCCACGGCAGGTGCAGGTCCTTCACGAGGAAGCTGGCCACCACCATGCGCACGCGATTGTGCATCCACCCCGTCGCCAACAGTTCGCGCATGCCGGCATCGACGAACGGGAACCCCGTGCGTCCCTCGGCCCAGCGTTGGAACCGCTCGCGTGCGGCGCCATCGGTGTCGACCGGCATCGCGTCCATGGCCTTGTTCAGGTTCGTCCATGCGGTGTGCGGCTGATGGTGCAGCACGTCGGCGTAGAAGTCGCGCCACGCGAGTTCGCTGGCGAACGTGTCGTGCCCTTCGCCGGGTTCGAGGTCGGCGAGGAGTTGCCGAGGGTGGAGCACTCCCCACCGCAGCGCGGCCGACAGCCGACTCGTGCCGTGCACCGCAGGCAGGTTGCGCGTGGCCGCGTACTGGGCAACTTTCGGGAGGAACTGCTGCCACTGCGAATGAGCACGTTGCTCCCCCGCGCCGAGCAGCGTGAAGGGCACCGAGGTCGCAGGCGGTGGGCCGTCGCAGTGCACGTCCGGAGCACCAAGCCACTTCACGTCGGGCGCTGCGAGAGGTGCCGCCCATCCGGCGGCGCGCCATCGCTTCGAGAACGGTGTGAACACGGCGTAGGGAGCGCCGTCGGGCTTCGTGACCGTTCCCGGCGAGACGGCGTACGGCGAGCTCGTGGCAACGAGCCGAACCCCCGCCTGCTGCAGCGCTGCCGCCACAGCAGCGTCGCGGCGCCGTCCGTACGGCCCGTCGTCGCGACTGACGTGCACCACCGTGGCACCCACCTCGGCGACCAGAGCCGGCACCACATCGGTGGGGTGGCCGTGGCGGTACACCAGCGCCCCGTTCATCGAGTCGTCGAGCGCCTGCAGGGCTTCGCGAAGAAACGCCTGGCGAGGCGCCCCAGCACCGCGGAACGCTGGGTCGACCACGAACAGCGGCACCACCGGCCCATCGGCCGCCGCGGCATGCAGCGCTGGCAGGTCGGCCAGCCGCAGGTCTCGACGGAACCACATGATCGACGGACGAGACATGATCGTCAGTGTGCGTCGGCGGAGGTCGGAACGCTCGGTCGAGCAGCCGATTCGTTGGCTCGTCCGAGCGCAGGCCGCAACACCAGCGCTCCGACCGCGACAGCACCAAGGGTGGTGACGCTGCCGTACGCGAGGCTCCACTCGGCGCTCACGTGGTCGGCCACCAGCCCGGTGATGGGCGCGCCGATGGGCGTGCTACCGAGGAAGGCAACAGCACCAAGCGCCAAGAGGCGACCGCGCATGTCGTCGGGCGACTCCTGCTGCACGATCACGTTCTGGGCGGCAATGAAGGCTGCCCCGCCCATGCCGACAGGCACCGAGAGCACCAAGGCGGCGGTGAGGTTTGGCGACCAGGCCAGGGCGATGCCGCTCACGCCCAGCAACACACCGCTACCCAGAAACCAGGCGGGAGTGACGATGGGCCGAGCCCCGGTGAGCAGAGATCCGATGACACTGCCCAACCCGGTGGCGGCCAGCAGCAGACCGAATCCGACTGTGCTGTCGAAGCGGATGTCGGAGAGCTTCAACAGCGAGACCGAGTAGTTGAAGGCGAACGTACCGACCACGGTGAAGACGATGAAGATCGTGCGGAGATGCCGGTCGGAGCCGATGAATCGCAACGCGTCGCGCACCGGCGTGCCGCCGCGAGCAGCCCTCGGTGCCGGGCGCAGTTGCGATCGGTCGATGAGCAGCAGCGAGCCGACGATGGCCGCGAACGACAGCCCGTTGAGCATGAACAGCCAGCCCGCTCCAAGCGGCTCCTTCAGCACGGCGGCAAGCGCTGGGCCGACCACGCGAGAGCCGGTCATGACTGCCGTGTTCAGCGAGAGCGCATTACCGATGTCGTCGGGTTCCACCAGCTCGGTGACGAAGCCACGCCGAGCAGGGTTGTCGAACGCATTCACCAGACCGAGCACGAACGACAATCCGTACAGGAGCGGCAAGTTGACGACCCCCGCGAGTACGAACCCTCCCAGTGCGATTGCTTGCGCTGCCTGCAACGACTGGGTGAGCAGCGCCATCTTGCGCTTGCTGTGGCGATCGGCGACCGCGCCAGCCCAGCTTCCCAGGAGCAGCATGGGCAAGAACTGGCACAGCAGCGTGATGCCGGTGTCGGTCGCCTTCCCGGTGAGTTCGTACACCACCAGCGACATGGCCGTCATCTGCATCCAGGTGCCGATGTTGCTCACCATCAGCCCGCCGAAGAACAGTTGCGCATTGCGATGCCGCAGCGAGCGGAACATCGACGAAGAGCGCATCGCACCTTTCTACCTGCCGGAGTGGGCGACAATGAGGGTCGTGCCCGCGCTCGCCTCGCCCCGCCGTGTTCCGGCAGACCAGTTGCCGGCGGCGCTCGTGGCAGCGGGCGCACGGCGGGGCGACCTCATCGGGGTTGCCCCGGGGGATGTGCTCGCCGTCAGTTTGAGCGGCGGCGAGGCGTTCGTCACCGATGACCCCTGGCAGGGGGGGGCCTTTG
>DMQJ01000512.1 GCA_003455715.1 Acidimicrobiaceae bacterium
ACCATCGAGTACACCGCCGACACGGTTCTTGAGGAAGTGGGCATCGAGGTGCGCGACTACCCCGAGGCGCTCCCCATCTTCCACGCCGGTGGCGCCATCGTGGAGGGCACGCGGGTTCGGTTCCCCCGCGGCATGTGCCGCGAGATCGTCAGCACCAACGCGCCCGCCAGCTACGTGCAGCACGCGCGCAACCCGCAGAACAACGTGGTGATCGGCGGCGACCACACCGTGTTCGCTCCCAACTACGGCAGCCCATTCGTGCACGACCTCGATGGTGGTCGGCGCTACGCGACGCTCACCGACTTCCAGAACTTCGTGAAGCTCAGCTACTCATCGCCGTGGCTGCACCACAGCGGCGGCACCGTCTGCGAGCCCGTCGACGTGCCGGTCAGCAAGCGGCACCTCGATATGGTCTACAGCCACCTCAAGTTCAGCGACAAGCCGTTCATGGGTTCGGTCACCGCCGGTTCGCGGGCCGCCGACAGCGTCGAGTTGGCCCGTATCGGGTTCGGAGGCGACCTCCAGGATCGAACGGTGATGACCAGCCTCATCAACGCCTCGTCGCCGCTGGTGTGGGACGGCACGATGCTTGCCGCGGCCCAGTGCTACGCCGAGAACAACCAGGCCTGCATCATCACCCCGTTCATCCTCGCCGGGGCGATGGCGCCCGCCACCAGCGCCGGTGTTGCGGTGCAGACGCTCGCCGAAGCGCTCGCCGGGATGACCTTCGTGCAACTGGTACGCCCCGGGGCCCCCGTGGTGTTCGGCAGCTTCGCCAGCAGCATGAGCATGCAGACCGGTGCGCCCACGTTCGGCACACCCGAACCTGCTCTGGTGTTGTACACCGTCGCGGCGCTGGCACGCCGGTTGGGCGTGCCGTTCCGCTCGGGTGGCTCGCTCACAGCCTCCAAGCTGCCCGACGCGCAGGCTGCCTACGAGAGCGCGAACACCCTGCAGCCCACCGTGCTCGGCGGCGTCAACTTCGTACTGCACGCCGCCGGCTGGCTCGAAGGTGGCCTGGCCATCGGCTACGAGAAGTTCATCCTCGACTGCGACCAGTTGGGCATGATGCACACCTTCGTTCGCGGCCTCGACACCACCGACAACGGCCTGGCACTCGATGCGCTGCGCACGAACCCGCCGGGCAACCACTTCCTCGGTACGGCGCACACGCTCGCCAACTTCGAGACCGCGTTCTACCGCAGCGACACCAGCGACAACGGCAGCTTCGAGCAGTGGAGCGAGGAAGGCGGCCTTGATGCCGCCCAACGCGCCAATGCCCTGTGGAAGCGACGCCTTGCCGAGTACGAGGCACCCGCGCTCGACCCGGCGATCGACGAAGCGATGGTGGACTACGTCACCCGTCGCAAGGCCGAACTGCCCGACGAGTTCGCCTGACGCCCACCCATCTCCACCCACCACGCCAGCCCAAGGATCGCCAACGATGTCGACCAACACCCGCCAACTCATCGCCGATGCCCGCTACGAGGTCATCCCGATGAAGAACCTCGAGGCCCAGATTCCGCACCTGCCTGCCGGGTGCTCGGTGTCGGTCACGTGCAGTCCCGCCAAGGGCCAACAGGCCACGCTCGACCTCACCGCACGGCTGCTCGACCTCGGCTACATCGCCGTACCGCACCTGTCGGCCCGGCTCACCGAGGACGACGTGGCGGTGAAGAAGATGGCTGAGTTCTGCCGCAGCCATGGGGTGCAGGAAGTGTTCCTGGTCGCTGGCGACCCGCCGGAGCCCGCTGGCCCGTACGACGGCGTCGTCGCCTTCCTGCGCGACTTCCTCGGGCACGACCATGGCCTGCGACGCATCGGCGTGACGGCCTACCCCGACGGCCACGCCCTCATCCCACATCAGGTGGTGCACGAGGCACTTCACGGAAAGCAGGCGCTGCTGGCGGAGGCCGGTGTCGATGGCTTCGCCAGTACGCAGATGTGCTTCGACGTGAGTCAGTGGAAGCAGTGGGCCGCTGCGGAGCGAGCCGCTGGCTTCACACTGCCGCTACACATCGGCGTACCCGGCGTGATCGACCGCACCAAACTGCTCACCATGGGCATGCGGCTCGGCATCGGAGCGAGCATGCGGTTCGTGAAGAAGCAGGGCGGAGTGCTCGGACGTCTCTTCTCGCCGGGCGGCTACGACCCGATGAAGCTGCTGCAGCCGTTGGGGAAGGCTGCAGACACCCTCGGCGTCGAGGGCACGCATCTGTTCACCTTCAACAACGTCGAGGCCACCGCCGAGTGGCAGCAGCGGATGCTGGCCAAACTGCAGTGACCCTTGAGGCCACCGTCTGGTGGCCTACAGCAGCTGGACCGACTCCAGCACGATGGTGGCGACGTTGGTGAGGTCGACCTCCGACGGCATCTCTTGCAGATACACGCCGATCACCACACCCGACGCCGGAACCTCCACCACCACGATGCGCTTGTCGGCACCGTTGCCGCAACCGGTGTACACCACCATGGTGGCGCTGCCGTATGCCGTGGGATAGCCGAAGTTGGGTGCCTCCGTGGCGCACACGCCTTCACCAGGCCCGATGAACTCCAGGAGCGACGCAGCGGTGACACCATCGGCAATGGACGCGACGAACACCTGGAAGCCCGAGGTCTCGTGGTTGTTGTTGAACCCGTCGAGCGAGTCGGCAACGATCACCGAGGCCACTGTGATGCCATCGCCCGAACTGAACGACGTGTTGTCGGTCTCGAACCCGTCGGGAGCAATGACGCTGAACACCCCGAGTTCGTCGGTGACCCGACCGGTCTGGTTGGGCACGGTGGGGGCCGCAGTGGGAGGCACGGTGCCCTGCGTGGTGGGCGGCTGGGTGAGCACCACTGTGGTGGCGGGAGTGGTGGTGACGACCGGCAGTGTGGTGGCGTCACCGGCAATGGTGGTGACGACCGACACCGTGCTGGGCGTCGGGGTGGTCGACTTTTCGTCGTCGCCGCCGAGCAGCAAGAAGGCGCCGCCGCCAACGACTGCGGCCACGGCCACGCCGGCACCCACCATCAGGCCGGTCTTCTTCGGCGCCGGTGCCGTGGGGGTGGGGGCGCCGTAGCCGGGCATCGGGCCCGGGCCGTAGCCAGCGCCCGGCATCTGCTGGGTGGGCGGATACTGAGGCTGGGCCTGCGTCGGCGGATACTGCGGCTGGGCCTGCGTGGGCGGAT
>DMQJ01000292.1:0-8112 GCA_003455715.1 Acidimicrobiaceae bacterium
GATACCACCAGAGCCGAGAATGAGCCCCCGTCGGCCCGGCAGCAGCCACTGCAGGTCCCCCAGCCGCTGCGCCGCCCCCGCAGTCCCCACCCCAGCGGGTCGCTCGCCCGGAAGGCGGATGGCGCCGGCCGTGCGCTCGCGGGCTCCCATCGCCAAGACGACGGCGCCAGCCTGTACGGAGCGAACACCGTACTGGGGCGACAGTACGGTGAGCTCGCGCTCGGGCGAGACATCGGCCACGAACGCATCAGTGACCACATCCACCCCGTGGTCGACGGCATCGCTGAGCGCACGCTGGGCGTACTCCGGGCCTGTCAGCTCCGCTCCGTAGTGGTGCAGCCCGAAGCCACTGTGGATGCACTGCAGCAGCACCCCACCCGCCTCCGACTCGCGGTCGACCACCAGCACGCGTTCGGCCCCCTCCTCGCGCGCTGCAAGAGCAGCGCTGAGCCCGGCGGGCCCACCACCGGCGATCACCACGTCGTACGTGTCGCGAAGCATGCGCGGCCGATCGTCGATCATGGCTGGGACTCCTCGTGGCGGTCGACCACCAACCACGAAGCGCCACCACGTTTCGTCACGGCGGTCATCGGCACCTGCAACTCGTTCGCAAGCTGCTCCATGCAGCGCGTGCTGCAGAAGCCGCCCTGGCATCGACCCATGCCTGCACGAGTGCGGAACTTCAGGCCATCGAGCGTTCGCGCTCCGTGCACGATCGCATCGTGGATCTCCGCCTCGGTGACCAGTTCGCATCGACACACCACGTGGGCAGCCCGCGGGTCGGCGTCGGCAAGGCGCCGATGCTCGAGCACCGACAGGCGGGCGGTGCGAAGCGGCGGGGCGACGGTGGGCAGTGGGTCGTGACGGGGCCGGAGCTCAAGGCCGGCGTCACGCAACTGGTGCACCACGAGTTCCGCAATTGCGGGAGCCGCAGTGAGCCCGGGCGACTGGATGCCCGCCACGTCGAAGAGGCCGGGCGCCTCAGTAGGTCCGATGCGGAAGTCTTCGTCGTCGAGCACCGCGCGGACGCCCGCAAACTCAGCGATCACGTCGCGCTCGCTGATGCCTGGCACCAGGCGCCGCGCCGCGGCCAGCACCCGCTCCGCGCCTGCGGACGTGGTCGACGTGTCGTCGGGGTCGTCCACCATCTCGGCGGTCGGGCCGATCATGATCGTGCCGTCGTAGGTCGGAATCACCAGGGTGCCCTTCGAGGTCGCCGAGGGGCACGGATAGATCACGCGTGTCACCAACCCCTGCAACCGCTTGTCGAGCAGATACTCCTCACCCTTGCGGGCACGGGTTCGATAGCCGGGCAGACCAGCGAGTTGGGCCACGTCGGTCGCGTGGACACCTGCTGCGTTGAGCACGAATCGCGCACTCAGGGTGTCGTGTGGGGTGTCGAGTTGCCATCCGTCAGTGAGCTGCCGCAGTTGCATGACCGGAGTGTCAGTGAGCACCACCACCCCTGCGGCCGCGGCAGCCGCCGCCAGTCCGAAACAGGCCTCGTACGGGTTGATGACGGCTGTCGTCGGTGCCCACACGCCAGCCACCACACCCGGCGTGAGATTGGGTTCGGCGGCGAGGATGCGTCGCCGGTCCCATCGCTGCACACCTGGCACGCCTTTCTCCGCCGCGTGGTGGAGGAGGCGATCGAGAACAGGGAGTTCCTCCTCGGCGAGCGCCACGGTGAGGCCTCCCACTCGAGCGAACCCAAAACCGAGCTCGTCACACAGCGCACCCCACCGCTGGTTACCAGCCCACTCCAAACGCCCTTTCAGCGTCGCTGCACCCGCCTGATGGCCTCCGTGGATGATGCCGCTGTTCGCCTTGCTGGTTCCGAAGCCCACCTCGGCCGCGCGCTCGATGAGCACCGTCCGCACCTGGTAACGCGCCAACTCGTGCGCCACGGCGCAGCCGACGACCCCGGCTCCCACGATCGCGACATCGTACGAAGTGCGTTCCACTGCCTTCCCGTGTACGCCTCCGTCGACCTCGCCGCAAGAGTCCTGCGACCTCGTGCGGATGCGGATGCGCCTACGCCGTGCCGTTGATGTCGACGATGACGTGCGTCGTCGTATGGGCGTAGATGCACACCGTGCCCGCTGGCGAGAGCTTGGCGACCAGACCGTTCGCTGTGCTCACCCCGGCGACATAGTTCAATGTCGACGCGAGCGGCTTCGGCTCGTTGCAGGGGTAGACCGTGAGATGGCCGGTTCCCGATGCCTGTGTGGCGACCACGTTGAGCGCTGCCGCGTTGGTACCCGCTTGCACCCCGGCTCGGCCCGTGACCTGAACGGTCAGCGTCGTGCCACCGACGACCACTCCGGTCTTCTCGCCAATGTCGTCCCCGGTCTCACCCGTTGGGCGGGTATCGGCAATGCGGAACGGAACCATCGGGTCGAAGGCGAGGCCATCAGGGTGATAACCGGTGACATCGACGATCACGTGAGCCGTGGTGTGCACGTAGATGCAAACCGTTCCTGTGGTCGACAGTTTGCTGACCACACCATTCGCCACGGTGGCGCCCGCGACATAGTTCAACGTGGAGGCTGTCGGCTGGGTGACGCCGCAGGGGTAGACGGTGAGATGGCCAGTGCCCGACGCCTGCGTCGCCACCACGTTGAGACTGGCGACATCGGCGTACGACGGCACCTGGTGGCGACCGGCGACCTGCACCATGAGGGTCGTACCGCCTGTCACGAGTCCGGTCTTCTCGGAGATGTCGTCGATGGTTTCTCCGATCGGGCGGGTGTCGGCGAACCGGACGGGAGTCACCGGCTGGTAGCTGGCGCCCACACGGTGATAGCCGGTGACATCGACGATGATGTGCGTCGTCGTGTGGGCGTAGATGCAGATCGTCCCTGACGCACTGAGCCGAACGCTGGTGTTGTTGGCCCTCGCGGTGGTGGAGTAGTTGAGCGTCGAGGCGTTCGGCCGGACGACGTCGCACGGGAAGACCGTGAGGTAGCCACCTGCGGTTGCCAGCGCCGCGGTGACGTTGAGTGCCACCGCCTGGACAGATGACGGAAGTCCACCGCGACCGGCCACCGGCACCGTCAGCGTGGTTCCAGCCGCCACCACACCGGTCTTCTCGGCCACGTCGTCGACGGTCTCCCCCGTGGGGCGGGTGTCGGCGACACGAGCAGGAGTGAGCGGCACGAACTTCGGCGACGCGATCGGCTTCACGAGTTGGCTCGTGCCCGCGACTCGCACATACCCGACTGCCGACATGCTCGCCAGCGTGGTACCCACGTTGGGAGGGCTCCCGATGCCGTAGCCAAGGCGGCCGTTGGTGTTGACCCCCCAGCAGCGAACGAGGTCCTCGGTGGTGATCACGCACGTGGCATCACCTCCGGCGGCGATCGACTTCGTCGTACCGGCGGCCATAGCAGTGGGCAACAGCGTGCCCATTTCTGAGGCTCCGTCCCCACGATGGTTGGAATCGCCGATTCCGAGTTGGCCCTGAGCGTTTCCACCCCAGCACTTCATCGAGCCGTCACCCAACTTGGCGCACACGTGGAACCGTCCGACAGCGACGTCGGAGACCGTCGTACCAGCGCCGCCGAGGCTGATGGCGGGGAGCGAGTCGCCCATCTCGTTGGCGTTGTCGCCGCGGTTGCTGGTGTCTCCTTGGCCAAGCTGGCCGACATCGTTCTTGCCCCAGCACTTCACGGTGTTGTTGTCGAGCTTGGCGCAAGCGAACCCGTCGCCCACCCACACGCGGCTCGCCGTGCGACCGGTCCCCAGCGGCACGGTGGGAAGCGAGTTGCCCATCTCACTGTTCGAAGTGCCGAGCGTGGTCTGGTTGCCGGTACCAAGCACCCCGGCCGATCCGTTCCCCCAACACTTCACCGTGCCGTCGTTGAGCACTGCGCACGTCGTGTTGGCCCCGGCCGACACATCGATGGCGGTCTTGCCCGTGCCAAGGTTCACTGCGGGGAGCGACGCAATCTCGTTGGCATTGTCGCCGCGGTTGCTCGCGTCGCCGAGCCCGAGTTGCCCACTGGCGTTGCCGCCCCAACACCGAACGACTCCCCCGGTCTGCAGCACGCAAACGTGGTTGCTACCGACCGTCACTTTCGTGACCGCAGGTGCCGGTACGGGCACGATCACCGGCTGCTCACCCGGTTGATCCCCGCGATTGGCGGTGTCGCCCTGCCCGAGTTGGCCGACGTTGTTGTAGCCCCAACACACCACCTGCCCGTTGTCGAGCACGGCACACGCCGTGGAGGTACCCGCCGCCATTTGGGAGATGGTGCGTCCAGCAGGCAGCGGCACAGCGGTCTGCTGGTGCGGGCGAATGCTCTCGGTGCTGGTGGTGTTACCAACTCCCAGTTCGCCGCTGAAGTTGGCCCCCATGCACTTCACGGTGGAGGTCGTCACGACGAAGCAGGTGGACGCAAGGCCCAGGGCCAGCGCGGCCGTCGGAAATCGTGGAAACAGATCGACGTCAACGGTCGCCCCATTGATGACATCGACCGCCGTCCCACGGCCAAGCTGGCCAAGGTTGTTTCGACCCCAGCATGCAACCTTGCCGGTCGAGCGCAACAGGCAACCGAAGTGCTGGCCGCCGGCGACAGCGATTCGATCCTCAGCGACCCACGCGGGCCCCGGAGCGTTGCGCGAGCCGGCAGGGAAGGTGAACAGTTCGCCGAAGGCATCGGAGCCCCAGCAATGACCCGACGTTCCCTGCACTGCGCAGGTGCTCTCCGTCATCGAGATCAGGCCGGTAATCGGCCCACCGCTGATGTTCACCGTCGGCAGATTGGCTCCCATCTCGTTGGCGTTGTCGCCGAGTGAGTTCGGGAGGCCAACCCCCAGCTGGCCTGCTCCATTCGCCCCCCAGCACTTCACCTGATTGGCGCCGATCTGGGCGCACGTGTGGGCGCTGCCCGCCGTCATCGCCAGCACTGGGGCGTTCGTGCCGAGATCGACGAACGGCAGGTTCGCCCCCATCTCGTTCGGCTGGTCACCGCGGTCGTTGACATCACCAAGTCCGAGCTGACCCGACGCGTTGGCGCCCCAGCACTTCACACGGCCGTCATCCAGCACGGCGCACGCATGGCTCGCACCAGTTGTGATCGACACCGCTCGGTAGTTGGGGCCAAGATCCACCACCGGCAGACCGTCGCCGGTCTCCGAGCCAGAGTCGCCGAGGTTCGTCATTGCCCCGTGACCGAGTTGTCCGTCGCCGCCGACGCCCCAGCACTTCACCTTGCCGTTGTCGAGCAGCGCGCACGTGAAGAAGTCGCCAGCGCTGATCATCGTTGCGGTGCGACCAGTTCCCATTCCAGTCGGGAAGGCGGTCGCAAGTTCGCCGGCCTGGTCGCCGATCACCGTGGCGGCGCCGATTCCCAGCTGCCCCAGGGTGCCGTCGCCCCAACACTTCACCATGCCATCCGTTCGCAGGGCGCACGTGTGAAGTGCGCCCGCGGTCAACGCCACCGCCTTCACTGCGCCGATGTCGGTGGGCGGAAGGTTGTTGCCCATCTCACCCGGCTGGTCGCCCATCGCACCCGTCGTCGTGGGGTAGCCGAGCTGCGAAGTGTTGTTGTTACCCCAGCAGCGAAGGTCGCCGCCGCCATTGGGAGCCGGGTCCACGATCACACAGACGTGACCGAAGCCCGCGGCGATTGGCGCGCCGTTCTCACGCGGAGTACCCGGGTTGTACTCGGCGGCCTCCGCGGAAACAGACTGCGCCGACAGGCCGGGCCACATCGGAAGGAACGCGCCGAAGGCCACACTGGCCACGGCAAGGAGTCGACAGAAACGACGGGTACGCATGCAGAGCAGAATGCTCCCCAGTACCGGCAACTTCATGAGTAGTCGTTACTCAACACTCTCAATGAGTAACGCGCCGATGGCTGCGGCGGCGCCTACTCAGCCCATGACGGTGCCGCTCGTCGCCGACGGCGACCTCCGCCGCGAGAATGCCCCGAGGTTGATTGTTCGGCCCGTGCGGGCACCGGTGAACTGCACCGGCGACTCGTCGTGGTCGTTGCCCGCGGCCTCGTGATCGATGATGGCCGCCAAGAACTTGCCAGCCAGCGGCGCGTTCTTGAACTGGTTGCCACTGGTGCCACACGCCATGAAGAAGCCGGCGATGTCGCTCTTGTCGTAGAACGGCACCCAGTCGTCGGCCACGTCGTACAGCGCCGCAAGCCCGACGGGCCGATGCGGAATGCCGAAGCCCGGCACCCGGCGCGCGACCCGCATCATGTTCACCTCGAACTGCTCCACGGTGGGGTACTCGTCGAAGTGGTCGGGGTCGTCGACCCAGTGCAGCGGGTCGCACTCCGGCTCCGTGCCGCCCACCAACCACGTGCCACCCACCTGCGGGCGGATGTATTGGCCCAGGTCGAGGTCGGCAGTGGCTGGGAAACCGTCATCGAGCGTCATCGCCGCCGCCGCAGGCACGGTGAACACTTCCTGTCGCAGCGGACGATGACCGACTCGCATCCCTGCATCGGCACCGGCCATGCGGTTGATGATGCCGCTGTGTGGACCTCCCACGTTCACCACCACGGGCGCCCGTAGTTGCTCACCGCCTTCCAGCGACACACCGTGAACGCAGCCGCCTCGAACGTCGATGCCGGTGACCTCGGTGTGGAAGCGGAACTGCACCCCATGGCGGCGCGCCGCGTACGCGAGGTTGCGAGCCGACAGCGCAGGGTCGTCGATGAAGCCCGACTCGGGTTCGAAGATGGCGGTGAGACGGCCGGTGGCATCGTCGGCGAACGCCGGGTCGTCGATGCGTTTCGGCGGGAAGTAGGCACCGATGTCGAATCCGGGCCAGCGCTGCGCCAACTCGTCGCTGCCGAGATGTTCGTACGGGATGCCCACGTCGTTCCACAGCCGCTCGATGCGGGCCGTGTTGTCGCCGGGAGTGTGGAAGATGAGCATCCCGGTGCGGATGAAGCGCACCATGCCGTCGGGGTCGGACGCTCCGAGGTGGCCCTCCCAGTCGTGCCACAGTGCTGCGGCCTCCCATGCGGTGAGCACCGCGTCGACGGTGGAATAGCTGAAACGAATGATCGACGACGACGAACTGGTGGAACCCGCACCGGCAGCCGGCCCCTTGTCGACGACCACCACCCGGCGACCACCACGAGCCAGCTCGAGCGCCACCGCGGAGCCGATGACCCCAGCTCCGATCACGATCGCATCTGCACTGTCGGACATGGCCTGCGACACTCCTCCGGACTAGGCGACTGCTGCGCCAAACAACTTGCCAACCAGCATGGTGATGCCCATCGCTGCCGCGCCGCCGAGCACCACGCGAGCGATCGGACGCACTGCCGGGGCACCTCCTGCTCGGGCACCGGTGAAGCCGAGCACCACGAGCGCGATGAGTGAGGTGGTGAGGATGACAGCGATGCGCGACCCGATCGACGCCAAGGTGGCGGCAACGAGTGGCACCGCGGCGCCGATGGCGAACGCAGCAGCAGAGCTGGCGGCTGCTTGTACCGGGCGGGCCAACTGGTCTTGCTCGATGCCCAACTCGTCGCGCAGATGGGTGCCGAGCGCGTCGTAGGCCGTGAGTTCCTGCGCCACCTCTCGGGCGAGATCCGCCGACAAACCCTTTGCGCGATAGATGGCCGTGAGCTCGTCGAGTTCGTGGTCGGCAAGGTTGGCGAGTTCCCAGCGTTCCTTGGCGATGTCGCTCTGTTCGGAGTCGCGCTGCGATGCCACCGACACGTACTCGCCCAGCGCCATGCTCACTGCGCCGGCCACAAGTGCAGCCATGCCAACGGTGAGCAACACCGAGCGTTCGGAATCGGCCGCGGCCATGCCCAGGAGCAGGGCCGCGGTGGAGATGATGCCGTCGTTGGCGCCAAGCACCATGGCTCGCAGCCAACCGGCCCGGTGGCTGAAGTGACCTTCGCTGTGTCGCACCATTGTCGAGACCCTACCGATGCGAACCCGGAACCCAGCTGTGCAGCACCTGGTAGTAGTTCGCGCGCTCGTACACCTGCGGGTCGGGAACGTTCCGACGGCTCACGCTGCCCCGTAGCTCGCCCACCGTCTCGTAGTCGCGATCGAGCATCCACTCGCGGAGGTAGCGCTCCATCGCGCCGATGTGTTCGGGGCCGTGGTGCAGGAGTGCTGCAG
>DMQJ01000292.1:8324-8461 GCA_003455715.1 Acidimicrobiaceae bacterium
GCAGTGGTCATCACCACATCGGCGCCCGCCAACAGCAGTTTCAGCACGTCGGCACCATCGTGTGCTCCGGTGGTCGCCGCGAGCGAACAGTCGACGTGGCCGTACAGGTTGGCGATCCAGTGCAGCGGAAGGCGCGA
>DMQJ01000467.1 GCA_003455715.1 Acidimicrobiaceae bacterium
GCTCTTCCGATCTCCCTAAGGCCCGACGAGATGGATGGCGAGCTGCTGCGTTGGTGCTACTCGTTCGCCGAACAGCCCACCGATGGCATCGATGGACTCGACTGGGGCGAGCAGTTCCATGGCGGCACGCAGTTGCGCTACCAGGTGAACGCCTTCTCGTGGGCAATGGCCCTCTACGCCGCGAACCATCTGCCCAACGCGCCGCGCCGCATGGAGGCAGCACTGGGTGCAGTGGTGGAGAAGCACACCGACCCGCGGGTGTGGCGCTATTGGCGCACGCTGAACCTGCTCGGCAACTTCGACCCCAATCCCGACCCGATTCGCCGCGACAACATCATGTTCTCGGCCTTCCTCGGCGACGTCATCAACACGTTCGAGGCCGCGACCGGTAGCCATCGCTTCGATGAGCCCGGCTCGCTCACCTTCGTGTGGAGCGACGGCCGCACGTTCGCCTACGACCACCACTCCATCACCGAGGCGGTGCGGGCCAACTACGACCGCAGCAAGCTCGGCTTCTTCCCCTGCGAGCCCGGTTGGAGCTTCACCGTGTGCAACGTGATGGGCGCACAGACGCTGCGTGGGCACGACGCGTTGCACGGCTCATCGCACTGGGCCGACGTGGGGCCGCGCTGGCAGCAGACGCTCGACAACGAGTACTTCACCCCCGACGGCACCTACGCACACATCCGCTCCAACCACATCGGTGTCTCGTGGGATACAGGCGAGGTGCCCAACGGCCACTACTTCGCCAATGGCACGCACCGCTTCGCCGACATCCTTCCCGACCACGCCCGCCGTGCCCGGGCCTTGGAGCTGCGCGGGGCCCAGCCGAAGATGGTGGCCCTGTCCGGGTTGGTGAAGGACGGCCGCCTCGACCTGGAGCTCCCCGCCGAGCCCGAACGCCACCGCACTCGTAGTTCGTCGATCCCGCCGTGGACGAAGGTGATCGGTGGCGCCCGCATGGTCGGCGACGACTCGCTCGCGTGGGCGGCCATGGATGCCTCAGCTCGCCAGTGCGCCACGGGTGAGCGGTGGCCGAAGCGGCCGGTGGCGGCGGCCTCCAACGGGCTCGGCTCGTACATGATCGTTCGCTGGTCGGCCCCGCTCGACCTGGCGGCGCTGAACATCCGCGGCTACGTGCCACCGCAGGGCCCGCTGGTCGATGCCGCCCACGAGGTGCTCATCACCATGGCCCGCAGCACCGACGGGGCGTCGCTCGACCTCGTGCTCGAGCCAATGGACGCTGCGGTGCCAGGAGCCGATCTGCGTCTGTCTTCCTTGGCGCCCGACACGATGTACCGGCTGGCCGGCGACGGGGTCGACCTGTCGCTGCAGGCCGACTCCGATGGCGAGGCCACTGTCTCCGTCGGCGCCCTCGATCGACGGATCTCCCTGCGGCTGGAGGTGGCGTGATGATGCTCGACTGCGATCGCCTCTGGACGCGCCTGGTCACGCTGGTGTTCCGAGTGCGTCGCCGTCCGCGGGTGACAGGAGAAATGCCGCCACGCCGCTGACCCCGGCGCGGGGAGGCGACGTCAGGCCGTGATCGGCCCGTCGAGGAAGGCCACCACGGCGTCCGCCGGTAGGTCGGCCGACTCGGCGATGTGCAAACTGTCGATGGCTCCGGGTTCGAGCCGCCGCCAGAGCAGCAGCAAGAGGTCCGCCGCGGGTGCCGCGAGCACGGCCTCGTCGGCGTTGCCCGTGGCGCCGAGCCGTTCCAACTCCAACTGGCCTCGGCTCCCCACGGGCCGAACTCGCCACGTAGATCCCTCATCGCTGGTGTGCAGTTGCAGGGGCGCAGCGAGTCGGTGAGGTGCATATCGGCGGGTGTACGTGTGGAGAAGTTCGTCGATGCCGTCGTCCGCCTGCTCTGGCGGGATCGGTTGGTGTTGGCCCGTCGGCACCTCCAGGTCCCAGCGGTGCAGCGTGGTCTCGTGCAGCTGGTGTCGAACCCACCAACCCACGGTGCCGCGGTCGCCCTCGGCGAAGTTGGTGCACCGTACGTCGGGTTCGCGTGCTGCAGCGGCGAGCGCCGCCACCATTCGCTCTCCCTCCCGTTCCAGCGCGGCAGACAAGACCTCGCCCTTCTCCTCGGCCGGAAGCAGGATCGACCCATCGAAGGAGCGGCTGGTGAGGATGCGGGTCGCCCATCGGAAGTCGCCCACGAGGTGAGCCAGCAACTCGCCGGCGTCCCAACCGGGCAGGTGGTCGAGGGGGCTGTCGTGGGGCACGGCGTGGGCGAGCCGCACGCAGCGGGCGACTTCTCGCTCGGTGAGATCGACGAAGGCAAGGTGACGGTGCATGGCGCGAACCGTAGGAACCCGCGGCCCACCGTTGCGGACGATGTGCCCACGATCTCCGCCTGCCTACCGACCGGTAGGTAGACGCGCTATGGTGGTGCTGTGACCGCAGTCGAGACACCCCCGACCATCCAGCGTGAGCAGTCGCTCAACGATGTCAGGGCCGTCATTCCCGAAGCCTGCTACCGCCGTTCGGCGGGCCGGGCGGCGGCGGCTGTGTCGATGGCGGTCGTGCTCTACCTGGCCCCGGTGGTGGCGCTGGCGCTCACCAACACGTGGTGGCTCACCCCGATCCTGTGGGTGCTGGCTGGTTTGGGTGTGTCCGGCTTGTTCGTGCTCGGTCACGACGCGTCGCACGGTGCACTGCTCGACTCCCGCAAAAGCAACCGGGTGATCGCGCAACTCTGCATGGGCCCGAGTGTTCACGCCGAGGCCGCGTGGGATCTCGGCCACAACCGCATCCACCACGGCTACACCACCCGCGAGGGGTTCGACTTCGTGTGGCACCCGCTCACCCCGCAGCAGTACCGCGAACTCGGTGCCTTGGCCCGCCTGCGCCATCGGTTCGAATGGTCGTTCCTCGGGTCGGGGGCCTACTACCTGCGCACGGTGTGGTGGGAGAAGATGTGGCGTTTCAACGCCCCCGGCAAGCGGCACGACGCCATCGTGCGCGACAAGCTCACCCTGGGCTCGGCCGCAGTGGCCATCGTGGCAGCGACGGGGGTCGTGGCCGGTCTGCTCGACGGCTGGCCGGCCGCATTGTGGATGCCGGTGAAGCTGTGGGTGGTGCCGTTCCTCGTGTTCGTGCACGTCATCGGCTGGACTGTGTACGTGCACCACGTGTCGCCCGACATCCGCTGGTGGACTCGCAAGGAGTGGAGCCAGTTCAAAGGCCAGATGGAGTCCACCACCATCATGCGCATCCCCCGCGTGGTGAACCGGCTGTGGCTGCACAACATCATGGTGCACGTGCCGCATCACGTCGATGCTCGCATCCCGTTCCACCAACTGCCCGCTGCCGCAGCAGCCATCGCTGAGGCATACCCCGACACCGTGCGCACCATCCGCCTGTCGCCCAAGGAGTACCTGCGCTCCACGAAGGCGTGCAAGCTGTACGACTTCGAGCGCGGGTGCTGGCTGCCGTACTCCGCTGCTCGTGCGTGATCGGCGCGGTGCCAACATGGCGCCATGCCCCGCCTGACCGCCTTCGACGAATACCTCGTCCACCAGCTGCCTGAGCCGCTTCACGTGGTGCAGCAGCACCACCACCACTGGCGGGAGAGCCTCTTCTTCGTTGCCCACCAGCCGGATGCGCTCGGCGACATGGTGATCATGACGTTCGCCACGTTCCCAGCCAGGCAGGTGGTCGACTCGCTGCAGATGGGTCGTGTCGGCGGCGTACGGGTGCTCGGCCGACACGAGCGTGCGTACAACGGCGACCCGCACACGATGGATGTGGGCGCCGCCCGTATCGACATCGTGAAGCCGTTCGAGGAGATCAGGCTGTGGGCAGACCCCGACATGGGCGAACTGGGCATCGACCTCACCTTCCGGGCCCGCACCCCGCACTACGGCCTCCGCCGGGGGTCGATGCGAGCCGGCAACGAGCCCGTCTGGGACCAGAGCCACATGCTGCAGTCAGGGTGGTTCGAAGGCACCTACACGCGAGGGGGAGTCACCCACGAGGTTGACCGGTGGTGGGGTCAGCGCGATCACTCCTGGGGCATTCGCGACCACGGTCGTTGCCCCATGTGGACGTGGTGGCAACTGCAACTGCCTGACGGCATGCTGGGCAACTGGCACTGGGAGTTCGCCAACGGCGCGCTCGTGTACAGCGACGGCTGCTGGTCGCCCGCCGACGGCAGCGAGCCGGTGCCGATGGTGCGCTTCGAACACGACGTGCAGTGGGTGGACGCCGTTGGCAACCCGGTGGCCTACGGCGAGCACGGCGAAAAGGTTGAGGGCATCCGTGGCACGGGCGTGTTCCATCTTGAAGGCGGACGGCGCGTGGAGGTGGAGGTGGAGGGCAGCTTCGACCGGCCCTACGAACCGTTCCACCGCGGCGGCCTCAACCAGGTGCGCGTGCGCACCGACGACGGGCGCGAGGGCACCGGCATCGTCGAGATCACCGGAGCCCACCACCATCACTTCTTCCCCGACACCACCGGGTTCGGCCAACTGCCCTGTTAGCGGGTTCTAACATCGTGAAATGAACACCCAGTGGTTCGGTCCGCAGCCGCTGCCTCAAGCGCCACGGCCGCGCATGCGCAAGGGGTGGATCGTGGCCGGCATCATTGCCGACGTCGTCGCTGTTGTGCTGCTCGTCGGTGGCGCGATCGCCATGGCCGTCGGCCGCACGGTCTCCAGTATCGATCCGGTCGCTGCCGCGGTCACGCCCGCACCGCTCTCGTTCGACGCTGAAGCGGCGACGTACGAGATCTTGCTCGACCGCCGTCCGGGCGATGACTTCCGCGAGTCGTCCGACGTGCAGTGCTCAGTGCAGTTGGCTGATGGCCGCACGCTGTCGATCGACGGTGCCGTGCAGGCGGTGGCCGTGTCGTCGAACAAGTTGGAGACGGTCGGGTCGTTCGACGCCATCGCCGGCACCACCACCGTGGCGTGTGAGGCGAATGGTGGGAGCGTCCGTTACGTGGTCGACGAGGAGTCGCTCATCTCCCGTATCGGCCTGATCGTGGTGCTGGTCGGCGTGGGCCTGCTACTCGCCGGTGTTGCCGCGATCATGCTCGGTGTCTTCTGGAAGAAGCGGCCAGCGTTGGCTTGACTCGTGGGTGCTCAGCCGACCGCGTCGACGGCGGCCTTGAGCTTGGCGGAGACCTGGGCGGCGAGATCGTCGAACGACGGGTCGTTCATGAGCATCGACGGGTCGACGGCCGACACCTTGGTGCCACCCTCCACGGCCTCCACCACCACGTTGCACGGCAGCAGCAGCGCCACGGACGGGTCGAGTGTGAGTGCCTGGTTGGCGAACCCGGGGTTGCATGCGCCGAGGATCTTGAGGAACGGCCGGTCGATGCCGAGCTTGGCCTTGAAGGTTGCTGCGACGTCGATCTCGGTGAGCACACCGAACCCATGGTCGGCCAGCGAGGCCCGAATCGCTGCCTCCGCGTCGGCGGGGGAGAGGGTGGTGACGGTCTCGATGGCATCCATGGCGGGCTCCTGTTGTCGGTGACTGACCTCCAAGATACCCTAGGGGGTATGTGTATGGCAATCACCTGTACTGACTGTGGCCGCCCCGGTTGGGTGGGCTGCGGTGCCCACGTCGACCAAGTGCTCGGACATGTGCCCGAGAACGAGCGCTGCCAGTGCGATGAGGAGCCCGCAGCGCGGTAGTTTCGGCCGATGGCCGGATCCATCCTCGGAACACGGGTGCTGCGCACCGAAGACCCAGAACTGCTCACCGGGGAGGCCCGCTACGTGGCCGACCTTGAGCTCGACTCGCCACTGCACCTCGTGTTCGTGCGTTCTGAAATGGCCCACGCCCGACTCATCGGCGTCGACACCGCGGAAGCGACCTCGATGCCGGGAGTGGCGGCCGTGCTCACGGCGTCCGACCTCGGGTTGAAGCCTTTTCACGGCATGGCCAAGGTGCACGACCACTTCGCCCGGCCGGCGCTTGCCGACGGCGTCGTTCGCTTCGTCGGCGAGCCTGTCGCCGTCGTGCTGGCCGATAGCGCAGTGCACGCGAACGATGCCGCCGATGCCGTGCTGGTCGACTACGAGCCGCTTCCCGCCGTGGTCGACTCCGAGGACGCGTTCGCCGACGGTGCATCCGTGCTCTTCCCGGACCACGGCGACAACGTGGCCATGGCCGTCACCGATCCGCGCAACCCGGGCGTGTTCGCCGACGCCGACGTGATCGTTCGCGGCCGCTACGTGAACCAGCGCATGGCAGTCGCACCGATGGAACCCCACGGCGCCGCGGCCGTGCCCGAGGTCGACGGCCGCCTCACGTTCTACGGCTCCACCCAGATGCCGCACCTCTTGCAGATGTCGTTGGCTCGGGCGCTGAAGATCGACAAGAGCCTCATCCGAGTGGTCACCCCGCATGTGGGTGGAGGGTTCGGCGGCAAGGCCGGGCTGTACGCGGAGCAGTTGGTGGTGGCCGCGGTCGCGTTGAAGATGGGCCGCCCCGTCACCTGGATGAGCACGCGCAGCGACGACATGCTGGCGCTCGCTCACAGCCGTGCCCAGGTGCAGTACGTCGAGTTGGGTTGCCGCAACGACGGCACGTTCACCGGCCTGCGGGTGCATCTGGTGGGCGACGGCGGTGCGTACCCAGGCATGGGTGCCTACCTGCCTGCCGGCACCAAGCGAATGTCGAACGGTACGTACCGCTTCGGTGCCATCCAGTTCGACGTCGCCGTTGCGGCTACCAACACCACGCCCACCGGGGCCTACCGGGGCGCCGGTCGCCCCGAGGCCACAGCCCTGCTTGAGCGGGCTGTCGACCAGGCGGCACTCACGCTGGGCATCGACCCCATCGAGATTCGGCGGCGCAACCTGCTGGGCAATGACGCGTTCCCGTTCCGCACGCTCACCGGCGTCACCTACGACAGCGGTTCGTACCTCACCCCGCTCGACGTGGCCGCACGAGAGGCCGGCTACGAGGAGTTGCGGGCCGAGCAAGCCGCACGGCGCGAGCGCAACGACTCACGCCTGCTGGGTATCGGCGTCGCCTGCTACGTGGAGATCACGGCAGGTGGTGGCAGCAGCGAGTACGGCGCCGTCACCGTGCACCCCGACGGCAGTGCCACCGTGCTGGCGGGAACCAGCGCCCACGGCCAGGGTCACCAGACGGCCTTCGCAATGATCGTCAGCGATCGCACCGGCATTCCCATCGACCGCATTCGGCTCAACCCGGTCGACACCGACGAAGTGCGCAGCGGCGGCGGCACCGGCGGCTCCAGGTCGCTGCAGCTGGGTGGCTCGGCAGTGTTGAAGGCCACCGAGGCGATGGTCGACAAGGCCCGCCACCTGGCAGCGCGCCTGCTGGAGGCCGACCCGGCCGACATCGTCGTCGACACGACGGCAGGGACAGTCGGCGTGGCGGGAGTTCCAGCGAGTGCACTCGACTGGGCGGCCCTGGCGGCCGCTGCAGAGGCCGACCCCGACGCCGTCGACCATGCCGACGGCACGCTTGGCCTCGCGGCCCAGCTCGACTTCGACCAGGGCGACGCAACGTTTCCCTTCGGTGCACACATCGCTGTGGTGGAGGTCGATCGCGAGACCGGCAAGGTCACGTTGCTTCGCCACATTGCTGTCGACGACTGCGGCACCGTGCTCAACCCGCTGCTCGTGGAAGGCCAGCAACACGGCGGCGCCGCGGCGGGCATCAGTCAGGCGCTGTACGAAGTGGTGCGTTACGACAGCGACGGCAACCCGCTCACCGGCAACTTCATGGACTACGCGCTGCCGTCGGCTGCCGAGTTCCCCAGCTTCGAGGTGCACAGCACCGAGACCCCCACCCCGCTCAACCCGCTGGGGGCGAAGGGCATCGGCGAGGCAAGCACCATCGGCAGCACACCCGCTGTGCAGAACGCGGTCATCGACGCAGTGGCACACCTCGGGGTGCGCCACATCGACCTGCCGTGCACCAGCCAGGCGGTCTGGCAGGCCATCCAGGCTGCGGAGAGCGGCACGTTGCCCGACCCGTGGCGCGAGCCGCCGCCGGTGTTCGCTCGTCTCGCCGCGGGCCAGGAAGTTGACGCTGCGGGCCTCGCCGCTGCCGAGGGGATCTGAACGATGCAGGTCTATCGCGCTCAACTCATTCGCACGCTCGACGCGGCACGGCCAACCGCCACCCATGTCGCGGTGCACGACGGTGTCATCGTCGCCGTGGGCGACGCCGGCGACATGCCCGCCGATGCCCCGGTCGACGACACCTTCGCCGAGCACGTCCTGGTGCCAGGCTTCGTCGAGGGGCATGCCCACAGCCAGGTGGGGGCCTTGTGGAACTCGTGCTACTGCGGCAGGTTCTCCCGGGTCGGCCCCGATGGCACAGAGTGGGACGACCTGCCCACCATCGACGAGTCGATGGCGCGCATGCGTGCCTGGGCCGACGCCAACCCCGACGTCGACGTTGTGTTCGGCTGGGGGTTCGACCCGATCTACTTCGGTCGGTCGTGTGTGCGTGCCGATCTCGACACGGTGAGCACCACCCGCCCCGTGGTGTTGGCGCACGCCAGCCTCCACATCGTGTCGGTCAACACGGTGGCGCTCGAGCGGCTCGGCATGATCGACAGCCCACCGGCCACCGACGCGGTGCCGCTCGGCGACGACGGCCTTCCCACCGGCGAGTTGCGAGGGCCGGAGGCCGCCTACCCATCGATCGCCCGCCTCGGGTTGATGCGCAAGGTGTTCCCGACCGACGACGAGGCATTCATCGCCGTCGCCCGGCTGGCCG
Organism: Acidimicrobiaceae bacterium; assembly: GCA_003455715.1. Classification (GTDB taxonomy): domain Bacteria; phylum Actinomycetota; class Acidimicrobiia; order Acidimicrobiales; family Ilumatobacteraceae; genus UBA668. The sequence continues at coordinate 8,725 of DMQJ01000467.1, forward strand.
TGCTCGCTGGCGTCACCACCCTCACCGACCTGGGCATTCCGTACGAGGCGAAGCAACTCGACCGCTACTACGACCTCACCTCACGTCCCGACTGGCCCGTGCGGCTGGTGCCCATGTATCTCAGCGACGGCCGGGCGGCCACCGAGTTGGTGGCCACGGCCGCGTCGGTGGGGGCGACCAGCACCGACCTGTTGCGGCTCGGCGGGGTGAAGATCGTGGTCGACGGATCCATCCAAGGCTTCACTGCTCGGTTGCGCGCCGGTCGCTACCACAACGGGAAGCCGAACGGGCTGTGGTACCAAACGCCAGAGCACGTGCGCGACGTCTTGGCGTTGGCCCTCACGGAGGGCCGCCATGTGCACCTGCACACCAATGGCGATCAGGCCAGCGAGATGGTGCTGTCGACGCTCGAGGAGTTGGTCGCGGCGCACCCGGGTTCGCGGGTGAACGTCACGTTGCAGCACGCCCAGTTGCTCGACGACGGCCTCATGGCGCGTGCAGCAGCGCTGGGTGTGAAGGTGAACCTCTTCGTCAACCACATCTTCTACTGGGGCGAGGCCCACGCGGCAATGACGGTTGGTGAGGAGCGGGCGGCGCAGATGAACGGCTGCGCCACCGCGCTTCGCCACGGTCTCACCCTGGCCATCCACAGCGACGAGCCGGTCACCCCGGTGAACCCGCTGTTCAGCATGTGGTGCGCAACCAACCGCTGCACGCACACCGGTCGGGTGCTTGGCGCAGAGGAGTGCATCAGCGCCGCCGACGCGCTCCGTGCGGTCACCATCGGGCCGGCAACCACCCTGGGGCTGGAGCACGAGGTCGGATCCATCGAGGTCGGCAAGCGCGCCGACTTCGCGGTGCTGTCGGCCGCCCCGCTGACCGTCGACCCCGCCGAGCTGCGCTCCATCGAGGTGTGGGGCACGGTGAGCGGCGGCCGGCCGTTCCCTGCCCATGGCTGACGCGGCGGCCGCGACGTCGGCGGCGGCTCCACTGCCGGTCGTCGTCATCGGTGGATACCTCGGTGCGGGCAAGACGACGTTGGTCAACCAACTGCTGCGCACCACCACCGAGCGACTCGTCGTGCTGGTGAACGACTTCGGGTCGTCGGTCATCGACGCGTCGTTGATAGAAGCCCGCGAGGGTGATGTGCTGCAGCTTGCCGGTGGATGCGTGTGCTGCCAGATCGGCGACGACCTCAGCGACACGTTGCATCGCCTCGTCGTGTCGGCGCCATCGGGCACCCGGCCCGATCGCGTCGTCATCGAAGCCAGCGGTGTGGCTCAGCCGGCGTCGGTCGCGGCGACGGTGGCCTTCTCGGCAGGCCTTGACGTCGAGTGCGTCGTCGTGGTGGCGGATGGCGAGCGGATCGAGCGTCTGCTCGCCGACCACTATGTGGGCGATTTGGTGGCCGCCCAACTGCGCCAGGCCGACCTCGTGCTGGTCAACCGCGATTGCGGCGCCGATTTGTCGGGCGTCACCTCGGCGCCGGTGATCCCCGACGATGGTGCCGTTGTCGACCTCGTCTCGCCCGGTGTTGCTCACACGCCGGTCGCCGCATCAGAACTGGCGCCCGCATCGGCGATGTTCGCATCCACCGTGGTGTCGGGCGCGGGCGACATCGACAGCGTGCTCGCGCAGGTGCGTGCGATTCCCCGGCTGGTGCGGGCAAAGGGATTCGTTCACTCCGACGACGGAGTGCGCCTGGTGCAGATCGCTGGTGAGCGAACCACGGTGAGTCGCTGGGGCGGCGGCTCGCTCCCGCCCGCCGAAGTGTTGTGCATCTCGCTCAGGTGAGCGATGCAGCGGGCAGGTCGAACCAGCGGAGGCGCTCGAACTCGTCGCTGAGTTGCCCATGCGCAGCCGACAGGTCCCACTCGGGCGCCGCCGCGAGCACCCGTCGGGCCTCGGCCAGGTAGTCGGCGAGGGCGCTCTCTGGTGCCGTCGTGCCACCGAGGTGTGGCCGAACCATCTCGCCGGTGGCATGGTCGTAGCTCACGTCGGCCAGTCGTAGCGGAGGCTCTACGGCGCCCTGCCGGTGCTTCCACAGCCCACTCACCGGGTGGAAGTGGTACTCGGGGAGCAACTTCCAGCCGTGCGTGGCCACCAGGTCGACGGCGTCGACGATGTAGCGGAACACGGCCTCGCTGATGAAGTAGTTGAAGCTCACCCGGGTCCAGCCCGGCTTGATGCCTTCGCAACCGCGGGTGATCTCGTGTTCGAACTCGTGCGACCGCTCGAGGTCGATGCCGAGCAAGCGATGGCCGTAGGGGCCGGCGCACGAGCAGCCGCCGCGCGACTGGATGCCGAACAGGTCGCTCAACAGGGCGACGACGAAGTTGTGGTGCAGGTAGTGACCGCCGGGGCGGCGCACCACGAACGACACGATGCTGAGCCGTTCAGCGTCGTGGTTGCCGAGCACCTCCACCGCCGGGTTGTGGCTCCAGGCCTCGATGGCGCGGCTCCAGTAGTGCTCCTCCTGGGCGCGAATCGTGGGAACCCCGACGGCTTCCTTCAGCTGGAACACCAGGCCGGCGCGGATGCTTTCGATGATGGCGGGGGTGCCGCCTTCCTCGCGGTGCACTGGGTCGGTGAGGTACACGTGCTCCTGTGGGTTCACGTAGGCGACCGTGCCGCCGCCCACGACGTCGGGCACGCGGTTGCGGAGCAGTTCGCGCCGCACGATGAGCACGCCAGGCGTGCCGGGCCCGCCGACGAACTTGTGCGGGCTGAGGAACACAGCGTCCTTGTAGGCCAGTGGATGCTCCGAACACTGCGGGTACATCTCGATCTGCACATAGGGGGCCGCCGCGGCAAAGTCCCAGAAGCTGAGCGCGCCGTAGCGGTGTAGAAGGTGGGCGATGTCGCATGTGTTCGACACGATGCCGGTGACATTGGAGGCTGCAGAGAACGACCCGATCTTCAGCGGCCGGTCGGCGTACCGCATCAACTCCGCTTCGAGGTGCGCAAGGTCGACGTGGCCGTCGGCATCTTCGTGGATGGTCACCACGTCGGCGATGGTCTCGCGCCACGGCACTTCGTTGCTGTGGTGTTCGAAGGGGCCGACGAACACCACCGGGCGTTGCGATTCGGGGATCTGGGCGGCGAAGCCATAGCGGTCGTCGAGGTCGGCCGGCAGCCGCAGATTGAGGATGCCGATGAGCTTGTTGATGGCGCCCGTGGAGCCAGAACCGCAGAAGATGACACATGTCTCGTCGTCGCCGCCCACCGCCTGATGGATGATGGCCCGTGCGTCCTCGCGCAGCCGCGTGGTTTGCAGACCGGTGCCACTCGATTCGGTGTGCGTGTTCGCGTAGCGGGGGAGCACCTCGTCGCGGATGAAGTCTTCGATGAAGGTGAGGGCGCGACCAGATGCGGTGTAATCGGCGTAGGTGATGCGACGCGGCCCGAAGGGGCCATCCATCACCTGATCGTCGCCGATCACCGACTCGCGGATGCGGCGTAGCAGGGGAGTCTCGGCGGGACGGTCCACGCCGCCACGCTACTGGTACGTTCGGGTTCGTGCCCGATGAACACGTGTCACTCACTGTCGCTGACGTGGTTGATGGAGGGCGGGTGCTGCGCCTCAGTTGGGCCAATGGCACCACAGCGCGCTTCCACGCCGAGTGGCTACGCGACAACGCACTCGACCCCTCCACTCGCAGCCCGGTCAACGGGCAGCGGTTGCTCACCATCGACCAGATCCCGGCCGACACAGTGGTCACAGCGGTCGGCATCACCGGTGATGGGGGAGCGGTGGCGGTCACGTTCGAGCCGCAGACGCATCGCACGGTGTTTTCCGCCGAGTGGCTCTTCGCACATCGCTACGACGTCGCACGCGTCGACGAACCCGGCTGGACCCGACCCGACGTGGAACGGTGGGACAACCAGTCGATGCAGCACCGCATTCCGACAGCCACGTTCGACGACATCAGCACCGATCGCGCAGCACTCGCCGATTGGCTGGAAGCAGTCGACCGATACGGCTTCGCCGTGCTGCACGGCATGCCCACCGAGTCGGGTCGGCTGTGCGACGTGGCCGAACTGTTCGGCTACGTGCGCGTGACCAACTACGGGCGCTGGTTCGACGTGAAGGCCGAGGTGAACCCCACCAACCTGGCGTACACGAACCTCGGGTTGCAGGGACACACCGACAACCCGTACCGCGACCCCGTGCCCACGCTGCAGTTGTTGGCGTGCCTGGAGAACACCGTCGATGGTGGCTCGTCGAGCGTGGTCGATGGGTTCGCATGCGCCGCCCGTCTGCAGCAGGAAGACCCTCGAGGGTTCGCACTCCTCGCGGGCCATCCAGCAAGGTTCGAGTACGCGGGTTCGGCCGATGTGCAGTTACAGGCAAAGCGTCCTGTGATCGAGCTTGGCCCCGACGGCGAACTGCTGGCCGTGCGGTTCAACAATCGCTCGGCGGCACCGTTCGTCGATGTGCCGTTCGACGACATGCCCGCCTATCTGGCCGCGTACCGGCGCTTCTCGTCGTACATCGACGACCCCGCCATGCAGGTCACCTTCACCCTCCGGCCGGGCGATCTGTTCATCGTCGACAACACTCGTGTGTTCCACGCCCGGCAGGCCTTCTCCGGTTCGGGCAGCCGCTGGTTGCAGGGCTGCTACGCCGACATCGATGGCCTGCGTTCCACCCTTGCCGTGCTGCGCCGCGGGCTGGCAGCCGATGCGTTCGTTGGTCGGATCGTCGACGTGTTCGAGCGGCGCGGCGCGGAGGAGTATCTCGGCGAAGACGTCACGATGGCCGAGCACATGCTGCAGTCGGCGGCACTCGCCAATGCTGAGGGCGCCGACCCCGAGTTGGTGGTGGCCGCGCTACTGCACGACATTGGGCACTTCACGGGTGAGTTCGGCACCTACTCGCCCGAGACGACCATCGACCACCGGCACGAGTGGGAGGGCACGCGGGTGCTCACCGGGTACCTACCGCCGCGGGTGGTCGACTGCGTGCGCTTGCACGTGGCCGCCAAGCGGTACCTGTGCGCGGTGGAGTCCGACTACTTCGCCAAGCTGTCGGCCGCGTCGGTGCACACGCTCGAACTGCAGGGCGGCCCGATGAGCGCCGACGAGGTCGCCGCGTTCGAAGCCGAACCACACCATCTCGATGCCGTTCGTGTTCGACGTTGGGACGAGGGCGGCAAGGCGGCCGGTCGCGACGTGCCCCCGCTCAACCACTACCTGCCGTTGCTCAGCGGCCTTGTGCTTGGTGCGTGAAGTCGGCGAAGAAGATGGCCATCGCGGTGGCCACCGACATGCCCGCGATGAGCCAGAAGCGGATGATCACCTTGGTCTCCGGCCATCCGCCGTGTTCGAAGTGGTGGTGCACGGGTGAGATGCGGAACAGTCGGCGCGTGCGTCCGGAGGCCCGATACACGCTCATCTGCAACGCCACCGAGCCGATCTCCATGACGTTGATGCCGAGCAGCAGCGGCAACAGCAGGGTGGTGTTGGTGGTGAGCCCGAGCATGGCCAGCGCCGTGCCGAGGGCTAACGCGCCTACGTCGCCCATGAAGATGTCGGCGGGCGCGGCGTTCCACCACAGGAACCCGGCGCACGCTCCGGCGAACGCGGCCGCGAACACGGTGAGGTCGTACGGGTTCACCACGGCCGGGTAGATCTCGGGGTTGCGGAACGCGAGGTAGGCGATGGCGGTGAAGGCGGCGAAGGCGAACAGTGCAGCCCCTGCCGCAAGGCCGTCGAGGCCGTCGGTGACGTTCACGGCGTTGGCCGTGGAGAAGACGATGAGCCCGGCCCAGATCACCCAGGCCACCTTGCCGAAGTCCCAACCGGGGGAGGCGGCGCGGGTGAGGGAGATGCGGGTGTCGATGTCGGTCACCACGAGCAGCAGCACCGCCAGACCGATCGCCAACGCCAGCGTGATCCAGCCCTTGCGGCTCCACAGCACACCGCGGTTGTGGCCACTGCGCACTTTGAGGAAGTCGTCGATGAAACCGATGCCAGCCATCGCCAGGACGGCCACCCAGATCACCAATGTCTGATCGCTGAACACCACGCCTGCGCGCACGTGGCTCACCAGGTACCCCGCAAGCGCGGCGCCGACGATGGCGATGCCACCCATGGTGGGCGTTCCCTTCTTGTGCTCGTGCCGCGGAGCGGTGATGTTGGCCGCATCCTTCGTGAGGATCGGCTGGCTCTGTCCATGGGCCCTGAGCGTGCGGGCCATGAACCCGGTGCCCGCAATGGACAGCACCACGGCGACAGCGGCGGCCAGCAGCGGGGCGATCATCCGCGGCTCGCGATCGGGGACGGCGACGGTTGCGTGACATGCACGCTACGCCTCGCTCCAGCCTGACGCGAGGGTCCTTGGGCCCTAGGCGCTGCTCGTCGAATCCATAAGTCTGTCACTATGAGATTAGAAGTCACCCGCCGCGCCGATCTTGCCGTACGGGCACTTCGGGCGCTCGACGGGGACGTAGCTCGGTTGAAGGCGCCAGCGCTGGCTGAGGCCCTGGGCACCACACCAGGCTTCGTTGCCCAGGTGATGAACCCGCTGGTTCGCGCCGGGTGGGTGCGATCCGACCCAGGACCGACGGGTGGCTACACGCTTGCCGTTGCGCTCGACGCGGTGAGCGTGCTCGCAGTGATCGAAGCGGTCGATGGCGCTACCGATCAGGGGCGCTGCGTGGTGGAGGCCAAACAGTGCAACGCAGCCAGGCCCTGCGCCCTGCACGTCGCCTGGAGTGACGCTCGCACTCGGCTGATGGATTCCCTGGCGAGCACACCGGTGATGGCGGTGGGTCGATGAGCACCGACATGCAGGCACCCGATCGCGCCGCAGCCGAGGTGCGGCCCACCTGGAAGGCGGTGGCGTTGCCCAGCGAGCACGGTGGTTGGGGGCTCACACTGGAACCCGTACTGCTCGGTCTGCTGGTTGCGTGGTCGTGGTCGGGGCTGCTGTTGGGTGTGGCCGCGTTCGCCGCATTCCTCGCCCGCACGCCGGCCAAGCTGGTTGCGGTCGACCGTCGTCGAGGTCGGTGGCTGCCGCGCACGCGCCTCGCCCTGCTCGTCGCCAGCGCGGAGTCTGTGGTCATCGTGGCGTGCGCGGCGATGGCCACGATCGCTGGCGATGCACGCTGGTGGGTGGCCGTATTCGTGGCTGCGCCGCTGGTGGCGGTGGAGTGGTGGTTCGACATCCGCAGCCGCGGGCGACGGTTGGCGCCGGAACTGTGTGGGGCGACAGGGGTCGCGGCCGCCTCGGCAGCCATCGTCTTGGTCGCCGATGGCGACGACATCCGGCTGGCTGCCGCCGCCTGGCTGGTGCTGGTCGCCCGTTCCGTGGGTGCCATCCCCTTCGTCCGGGCTCAGATCCTGCGGGCGCGCCGCGGCGTCACCGACGTTCGCTCCAGCGATGTTGCACAGGCTGCAGCCGTTGCCATCGCCGCCTGTGCCGTGCTGTTACGGCGCGATGCCTTCGCCGGTGCCGTGGGCGTGCTCGTGCTCGCGCTGCTGCAGGCGTGGTGGAGCCGCCGCGTCCCGCCTGCGGTGAAGGTACTCGGCCTGCGCCAGATGGTGCTCGGTCTCCTGCTCGTCGCGG
>DMQJ01000510.1 GCA_003455715.1 Acidimicrobiaceae bacterium
GCGCCTTGAGCTCGAGCAGGCGCTTGAGGCGGTTGTTGCGGTTGATGACGCTACGGTAGAGGTCGTTGAGGTCGGAGGTGGCGAAACGACCACCGTCGAGCTGCACCATCGGGCGCAGCTCCGGCGGGATCACCGGCACCACGTCGAGGATCATCGCCTTGGGGTCGTTCAGTCGGCGGCCAGCCTCGTCGCGCTGGTTGAACGACGCGACGATCTTCAGACGCTTGATGGCCTTCTGGCGACGCTGGGCCGACAGCGGCTTGCGACCGCTGGAGGTGTGGTCGATGGCCTCGCGGAGCTTGATCTCTTCCTCGTCGAAGTTGATGCGGTCGATGAGCGCCTTGATGGCGTCGGCACCGGTGCCGCCTTCGAAATAGTCGCCGTAGCGGTCGCGCAGCTCACGCCACAGCAGTTCGTCATCGATGATGAGGCGCGAGTGCAGGCTCTTGAACTCGTCCCACGTGCGCTGCAGGAGGTCGAGCTCCATCTCGTACCGCTCGCGGATGCTGGCGATTTCCTTCTCCGCGGTGTTCTTGATCTTGCGCGCATCGGCCGTGCTGGCGCCGTCGGCCTCGCTCTTGGCGGCGTCGTCCTCGAGCTCCTTGTAGCGGCGGTCGATGGCGAGCTCGAGCTCCTTGCGGATGGCGTCGCGCTCTTCGAGGAACTCGGCCTCAAGGTTCGAGAGGTCGGCGTGGCGCTTGTCGTCGTCAACCCAGGTGACCAGGTTGGCGGCGAAGTAGATGACCTTCTCGAGCTGCTTGGCCTTGAGCTCTTCCTTCGGCTCGAGGCCGGCGAGGAGGTAGGCCAGCCACGAACGCGTGCCGCGGAGATACCAGATGTGCACGACGGGAGCGGCCAGGGTGATGTACCCCATGCGCTCACGACGCACCTTGCTACGGGTGACTTCCACGCCGCAGCGCTCGCAGATGATGCCCTTGAAGCGAACGCGCTTGTACTTACCGCAGTAGCACTCCCAGTCGCGGGTGGGCCCGAAGATCTTCTCGCAGAACAGACCATCCTTCTCCGGACGCAGGGTGCGGTAGTTGATGGTTTCGGGCTTCTTCACCTCCTTCTCACCGGGGTGACGCTCACCGGTCCAGGCGCGGATCTGGTCGGCGGTGGCCAGACCGATCTTCAACTGGTCGAACATGTTGACGTCGAGCATGTCGTTTCGCCCTTTCCTCAGAAGCTCCGCGACGCCCGGCGGGCCTCGCGCTCACGGTCGTCCTCGTCGGTGCCTCGCTCGTTGCGGCTGATGTCGATGCCGAGCTCTTCGGCCGTGCGGAACACGTCCTCGTCCATCTCGCGCATCTCGATCTCGCTGCCGTCGCTGGCCAGCACTTCGACGTTCAGGCACAGTGCCTGCATTTCCTTCATGAGCACCTTGAAGCTCTCGGGAATGCCCGGCTCGGGGATGTTCTCGCCCTTGACGATGGCCTCGTACACCTTCACGCGGCCGAGCACGTCGTCGGACTTGATGGTGAGCAGCTCCTGCAAGCAGTACGCCGCGCCGTAGGCCTCGAGGGCCCACACCTCCATCTCACCGAAGCGCTGACCACCGAACTGTGCCTTACCACCGAGCGGCTGCTGGGTGATCATGCTGTAGGGGCCGGTGCTACGGGCGTGGATCTTGTCGTCGACCAGGTGGGCGAGCTTCAGGATGTACATGAAGCCCACGGTGACCGGGTTGTCGTAGGGCACACCGGTGCGGCCGTTGTACAGCGTGGTCTTGCCGTCGGTCTGGATGAGCCGGCGGCCGTCGACGCTCTCGGGGTTGAGGTTCTCGAAGATGCTCTGGATGGTGGGGTGCTTACCCGCCGCCCGCTCTTCGTCCCAGTGCGCCCCGTCGAACACGGGCGTGGCCACGAACGTGCTCGGCTTGGTGATGGGACGGGTCTTGGTCTCGGTACCGCGGATGGGCTCGTCGCCCACCTTCTTGCCGTTCTTCACATCGGTCCAACCCCAGCGTGCGGCGTAGCCCAGGTGCGCTTCGAGCACCTGACCCACGTTCATACGGCTGGGCACGCCCAGCGGGTTGAGGATGATGTCGACGGCGGTGCCATCGGCCAGGTACGGCATGTCTTCGATGGGCAGGATCTTGGAGATGACACCCTTGTTGCCGTGGCGGCCGGCGAGCTTGTCGCCCACGCTGATCTTGCGCTTCTGCGCCACGTACACCCGCACCAGTTGGTTCACGCCGGGGGGCAGTTCGTGGCCGTCTTCGCGGGTGAACACCTTCACGTCGATGACCTTGCCGCTCTCGCCGTGGGGCACCTTGAGGCTGGTGTCGCGCACCTCACGAGCCTTCTCGCCGAAGATGGCGCGCAGCAGGCGCTCTTCGGGGGTGAGCTCGGTCTCGCCCTTCGGGGTGACCTTGCCCACCAGCACGTCGCCGGGGCCAACCTCGGCACCGACGCGGATGATGCCGCGGTCGTCGAGGTCGCGCAGGATGTCGTCGGACAGGTTGGGGATGTCGCGCGAAATCTCTTCCGGCCCGAGCTTGGTGTCGCGGGCATCCACCTCGTGCTCGTGGATGTGGATCG
>DMQJ01000325.1 GCA_003455715.1 Acidimicrobiaceae bacterium
CCACGCCCTCCCGACAAAAAAAAACCCCCCAGCCCCCCCCACCCCCCCCCGGCAGCCCACGTCGCCCGCCAGCAGCGCTGCCGCCGTGGCCAGGCCGTCGCTGATGGGCGAGCCACCGGCGAACTCGGGGAGGTCGGCACTCTCGGGCGCGTCCTCCACCAACCCGGCAAAGTCCTCCATCGCTGCCACAGCGCTTGCGATGGCGCCCCGGGCGGCAGCATCGAGGTCGCTCCGCCCGGCACCGAACGACAGCCACGACGGATCGAGCGACTCGAGCTGGAACGCATCGCGCGACGAGACCGACGTGGGACGGAACCGTTCGCCCACCAGCAGCGGCGCACCGCCGCCGAGCACGGTCCCGTACAGGGGAGGCAGCGGCCCGTCGAGCAGATCGACTGCCCGACCGATCCAGCCCGCCGCCGCCACGTCGTCGGCGCGCCACCAGCGATCCATCGACACGAAGTGAGAACGATTGGCCTCGGCGAATCCGATGCCGCGCAGCAGGGCCAGGGAGCCATCGTCCCACATCGTCGTGAGGGCAGCGAGCGACGGGTGCAGCGCTGCATCATCGACCCCTGCCAGCGCAACGAGGTCGGCCTCCGGTATGGCCAACGCAGGCCGCAGATCGCGGTACGTACCGTTCAATGGCGGCAGGGTGTTGAGCAGGTCGTTGCCACCAAGGAGTTGCACCACGACCAGGCGACGGTCGCCCCGATTCACCGATGGGGGTGACGTCGTCGACGGAGGTTCGGCGCCGATCGTCTGAGCTGGAGCGGAGGTGGCCGAGTCGATCGTCGATGGCGTCTCGGTGAGCGCCGCATCGCGACTACATGCCCCGAGGCCAGTGATGCTGACGGCCCCTCCGGCGACACGAAGGAACGAACGACGGGTGAGGAGATGGCTCATCGGGGTGCCTCCACGATCAGGAACTCGGGTGAGAAGAGCGCAACTGCCAGTCGATCGGGGCCAGGTGGGGCCTGTTCCAGCGCTGCCGAGGTGCCCTCAGCGAAGCCCGACGATGGGAGGCCAAGCGTTGCGGCCAGCAGTTGCGGGTCGTCGCCGGCGGCAGCATCGAGCACCCGCTCGTCGGTCGCTCGACGAGCCACCATGGCTGCGAGATTGGCGCGCGCCACGAGCTCGCCAGCCCCGAACCACGCTTCGCCGCTCGGCCAACCCGACACATTCGGTGGCAGCATCGGTATCTGGCCAGCGTCGCGCAGCATCTGTGCGAAGCGCCCCGCCGTATTGGTGGGCACACCGGCGCCACACACCCGCAGTGCCTGCACGAGCCACGCCACCGGCGCCAGTACCAGGTCGTTCGCACGGCCGGCCAGCCCTTCCTGCGCCAGCGTGCGCACCAACTCGCGCAGGAGGAACCCGCTGTCGGCGAACGCCGCTCCGGCAGCTGCCACACCTTCGCCCTCAGTGGTGCCGATGAGTTCGCCGGCGAACGAACTGGCGACGAAGCCAGGCATGGCCGGGTGCGCGGTGACAGCAGCGATGACGGTGTCGAGGTCGTGCACCCCCTCAACGCCCAGCAACGTGCGCGGTGAGTCGTCGTGCAGCTCGGCGGCGAACCGCACGCCCGCTTGCGGGCGCAATGTCCAGCCGGTGAGCGCAGCGGCGGCGGCTCGCACGTCGTCCTCCGTGTAGTTCCCTTCGCCGAGAGCGAAGAGCTCCAGCAGCTCCCGTGCGTAGTTCTCGTTGGGTTCATCGCCTGTCGACGTGCGCAGGTCGAGGTACACCAGCATCGCCGGATCGATGGTGATCGCGCGGAGCAGCGCCCGATAGTCGCCCATCGCCTCGGCTCGGAGAAGGCGTATCTGATTCACCATCAGTCGGGCCAGGCGCACTTTGTCGAGCGCGCTCACGAGATGCCCGTGTAGCAGCCAACCCACTCGTTCCACCATTGGCTGCTCAGTGGCCGCCATCCCCACCAGCCAGGCACCGATGGCGTGCACACGAGCGTCTCGATCCATTGGGTCGAGCGGAAGGAGCGAGTCGTCCCACAGGTCGGGCGGCGGTGCACCAGCCCCGGTGGGGTCGAGCAGGCGATCGAGTTCGGCGGCCGCACCACGCTCGACGGCGCGATCGAGATCGTTGGGCGGCAGACCGAACCCGCAGGCCCGATGGAGCCACACGACGGCGTCACGTTCGTTCATGGCGGTATTGCACCGCGAACGTGTGAGCAAAGTATGAACCCCGCGCCGTCAGGCGGCGGAGATGCGTTCCATCTCGATGAAGATGCACTCGCCGGGGCACGCCAGCGCGGCATCGACCACCGCTCGGTAGTGGCGATCTTCCACAGTGGCCAAGCTGCCTGACCCGCCCGGGTCGTTCAGAGGGCGCCCGTCCTCGGCAACGTAGGCAATGCCGTCCTCGAGTTGCACGAACACGTCGGGGCAATGGTCGACACACAACCCGTCGCCGGTGCACAAGTCCTGATCGATCCACACCCGCACGGCGGCGCACGCTAGCTGGGCCTGCGGCATCGCGCTCGGTCGTGCCATTACCCTGTCGCCGTGCTCGAACCCGTCGCCCCGCAACGTCCACACACCTGGCAGCGTCCCACCGGGCCTGCCGACGACCCCTGGGCATGGCTCCGCGACCGCGACGACCCCGCCACCATCACCTACCTGGAGGCCGAGAACGCCTACGCCGACGACTGGTTCGGGCAGCACGGCACGCTGGTCGACGAGATCTTCGGTGAGATCAAGAGCCGAGTGCAGGAAACCGACCTCAGCGCGCCGGTGCGTCACGGGCCATGGTGGTACGTCACCCGCACGGAGGAGGGCCGCAGCTACCCGATCCACTGCCGCGGCCGCACCGAGCTCACCGCTACCGACCAGGTGCTCCTCGACGAGAACGTCGAGGCCGACGGGCACGAGTACTTCGCCATTCACGCCTTCGACGTCAGCCCCGACCACTCCGTGCTGGCCTGGAGCAGCGACATCGACGGCAGCGAGCAGTACACCATGCGGTTCCGTTCGCTGGCACCCGCCGATGGGGCGCCGGTCGGCGACCTGGCCGACGTGCTGGAAGGCACCACCTGGGGTGGCACCGCATGGTCGGCCGACGGACACGTGCTCTTCTACGTGACCGCCGACGAGCAGCAGCGCCCCTCCACGGTCTGGCGACACCGAATGGGCACACCGCAGTCCGACGACGTGGTGGTGTTCGACGAAACCGACGAACGCTTCTACGTGCACGTCTCACTCAGCCGCAGCGACGAGTGGGTCGTCATCGAGTCGAGCAGCAAACTCAGCAGCGAGGTGCTGCTGGTGCCAGCTGCTGCGCCCGACCAACCGGCCACTGTCGCCGTACCCCGTCGCGACGACGTCGAGTACAGCCTCGACCACTGGGGCGACCAGTGGGTAGTGCTCACCAACCTCGACGCTGTCGACTTCCGCGTGATGACCGCACCGCTCGAACGCCCCGCGGAATGGACCGAACTCGTCGCCCACCGGCCCGGGCGGCGCATCCTGTCGATCGATGCCTTCGCCGGGCATCTGGTGTTGCACGAGTGGGCCGATGCGCAGCCGCAGGCGCGCATCCTGTTTCGCGACGGCACCGAGCGAGTGGTGCACGGCGGCGACGAGCCCCACGATCTTGAGCTCGATGCCAACCCCGAGTGGGTAGCCACCACCCTGCGCTACGGCTACCAGTCGCTCACCACCCCGGCATCGGTGTACGAGGAAGATGTGCGCACCGGCGAACGGCGCCTGCTGAAGCAGACGCCAGTGCCCGGCGTCGATCTGTCTCGCTACGTCGCCGAACGTCAGTGGGCAACGGCCGCCGACGGCACCCAGGTGCCGGTGGATGTCGTTCGCCTGGCCTCCACCCCAGTCGACGCAACGGCACCGCTGGCGGTGTACGGCTACGGCAGCTACGAGGCATCGATGCCGCCGTGGTTCAGCGTCGCCCGATTGTCGTTGTTGGATCGGGGCTTCGTGTGGGCCCTGGTGCACCCACGCGGGGGCGGAGAGTTGGGCCGACAGTGGTACCTCCAGGGTCGGCTGGAGCACAAGCGCAACACCTTCACCGACACCATCGCCTGCGTCGAGCACCTTGTCGCCAACGGCTGGGCGCACCCTCAGCGAGTGGCCCTGCGCGGCGGCAGCGCCGGCGGCCTGCTCGTCGGAGCCTGCATCACCATGCGCCCCGATCTGTTCCGTGCTGCGGTGGCCGAGGTGCCGTTCGTCGATGTGGTCACCACCATGAGCGACGCCACCATTCCCCTCACGGTCACCGAGTGGGAAGAGTGGGGCGACCCGCGTACCGAGCCAGCCGCCAGCTACATGCTCTCGTACTCGCCGTACGACCACACCACAGCCCGTGCCTACCCGGCGCTGCTGGTGACCGCAGGCCTCAACGACCCCCGGGTGAGCTACCACGAGCCCGCGAAATGGGTGGCCAAGTTGCGGGCCGTGCGCACCAACGACGCCACCTTGCTGTTGCGCACCGAGATAGGTGCTGGGCACGGCGGCCCGAGCGGCCGCTACGAAACCTGGCGCGACGAAGCCCGAATGCTCGCCTTCCAGGTGGTGGAGTTGGCCTAAGGCCCTGTCGGGCACGGCGAACACCGTCGTACCGTGCAATCGTGAGGTTGCGAGCGTTGATCGTCGCTGCGATGACGGCGTTCACGCTCCTTGCCGCCACTGCAGTCTCCACTGCTTCGGCAACAACGAGTTCGGCGCGCTCCGCGGACGATGTAGAACTGGTGGTCTTCCATCGCGATGGGTGCCCGCACTGCGCCGATGCCCTCCGCTGGATGGAAGGCCTTCAGTCCAGTTACCCCGACCTGCGCATCAGCCGGTACGAGATCTCGACGAGCGCGACCAACCGCGACCTGTTCGTGGCGATGAGCGCGGCTCACGGGTTCGAACCCACTGCGGTGCCCACGATCTTCCTCGACGACCTCTACTGGGTCGGCTTCGGCCCGCAGGTCGCCGACCAGATCGAGCGGGCCATCGCCACCCGGTTCGCCGGGCTGCAACCGGTGCAGGAGGACCGCACCGAGGTGGAGGTGCCGTTCATCGGATCAGTCGACGTCGGCAACTCGTCGCTCGTCGTGTCGACCCTCATCATCGGATTCGCCGATGGGCTCAACCCGTGCTCGTTCTGGGTGCTCTCGGTGTTGTTCGCGCTCGTCCTCCGCAGTGGCTCACGGCGGCGCGTGCTGGCAGTCGGTTTCACCTTCCTCACCGTCACCTCCGCTCTCTACGGCCTCTACATGTTCGGCGCGTACAGTGCGCTCGACTACGCCGACCGCATGACCTGGGTGCGCGCGGCGATCGCGCTGGTGGCACTCACCTTCGGAGTGCTCCACGTGAAGGAGTACGTCACCCACGCCGGGCCGTCGGTCACCATCTCCGACCGCCGGAAGCCGGGCATGTACCGCTCGATGCGGGCGCTGGCCGACCCCACCCGTTCGCTGCCCGCGGTGCTTGCCGGCACCGTGGTGCTCGCTACCGGGGTGTCGCTGGCCGAGACCCCGTGCACTGCCGGACTTCCCCTGCTGTGGACGAGCATGCTCTCCGACGCCGGGGTGAACGGCCTTGGTACGGCGGCTCTGTTCGTGCTGTATCTCACCGTGTTCCTCATCGACGAGATGGCGGTGTTCGGTATCGCGGTGCTGTCGATGCGGGCCATCAAACTGCAGGAACACCATGCGAAGGGCCTGCAGTTGTTGAGCGGCACCCTCATGATCGCCCTGGCTCTCGCCATGCTGTTCGCCCCCGACCTGATGACCTCGCTCGGCGGTGTGGCGATCGTGTTCGGCGCCACCGCAGTGGTGGTGACGGCCGTGCTCGTCAGCGAACGGTGGTGGCGCACCAGCCGCCGTGCTCAGGCGAGAACGGCCGCCACCGCCAGGGCCAAGAAGACGGCATTGCGGGCGAGGTGACCGACCCCAATCAGATCGGAAGAGC
>DMQJ01000490.1:0-2509 GCA_003455715.1 Acidimicrobiaceae bacterium
GGAGGCATCGAAGGCTCGTATCGCCAAGCACCACTCGCCGTGGGTCCGTGGCTGGGAAGCCGTCGGCGCGGAGCTCACCGACAACCGAGTCGACTACCGAGAGCAGGTCGACGTGTGGACAGAGCTGGAGCCCCGGCCTCGCGACGTCACGCCTGCCTACCTTCGACTCGATGGCCCGAACCAGTGGCCCGACGAAGCCGACGCTCCTGGCTTCCGTGCACTCGTCGAGCGGTTCCAACGCGAGATGGGTGCAGTCGCCGATCAGTTGATGGCGGCGATGTGCGTCGGGCTCGGGCTCGAGGCCGACCATCTGCAGCGGGTGTTCGGCGAGCGTCGCTCGTCGTTGGTGAAGCTCATCCGCTACCCCGCCAGCCCGCCAGGCGAGGCAGGCGTGAACGCGCACCACGACGCAGGGTTCCTCACCCTGCTGTGGCAGCACGAAGTGGGCGGCCTACAGGCGCAGAACCCCGACGGTGAATGGATCGACGTGCCGTTGCGGCCGCACGCCATCGTGGTGAACCTCGGCGAGATCCTGCAGGCGATGACCGGCAACTACTACGTGGCCACCAACCATCGCGTGATCGCGCACGAAGAACGGTTTTCGTCGGCCTACTTCCACGGACCCGACCTGCGCACGCGGCTCGACCCGTTGCCAATCGACCCCCGCTTCGCAGAGCTGGTCGCCGCAAGCGCACGCCACCGTTCGGCCGGCTTCATGGCCCGCCGCGACGAACTGCTCGACGGAGCGAGGGGCACCGACTCGGCGCCCACCGAGTGCTACGGCGAACAGCTGTGGAACTACTTCGTGCGCAGCTACCCGAACCTGGTTGCGCAGCATCACCCCGACGTCGTCGCCGTCTAACCGCGTGTGCCCTCAGGCGCGGTGCGTGCGCAGCGACGACACCATTGCCGACGCCACCATCAGCCCGGCCACCAGCAGGAACCCGCGGTGGTGCGCATCGACGAGTTCGCCGAGCGAGGTGGAGGTGCCGAGCACCGCCACGAGGAGGGTGATGCCGAACACCGAACCCACCTGCCGCGCCGTGTTGTTGATGGCCCCACCGATCGACAGACGTGGCGGTGGCAATGTTGAGACCGCGGCCGCGGAGTTGACGGGAATGAACGACGCAATGCCCACTGCGGCCAACTCGCCCATGGCGACAAACAGCCACGGCGACGGTTCGGCGTCGAGCACCATCGAGTTGATCACCATCGCCGTAGCCACGAGGACGGGGCCGACGGTGACGAACCGTCGGAACCCGTGTCTCGCGGCGAGGCGTCCGGAGAACGGGGCCAACAACGCAACGGTGAGTGGGGCCAGTGCACTCAGCAGCCCGGCGTGCAGCACCGTGTACCCCCACACGCCGCGAAGGAACAGCACCGAGTTCAAGCCCAGCGCCGCGAACCCCGCATAGAACACCAGCCCGCCGGCGTTGGCCACGCTGAACGTGCGGTGCTCGAACAGGGTGAGGTCGAGCACTGGCTCGGGGTGGCGGCGCTGACGGGCGATGAACACGGGCACCGCGACCACCGCAACCACCAACGCGCCGATCGTGCGAGCGTCGCCCCAGCCCCACACGTCGGAGCGCGAGATGCCGAGCGCCAGCATCGCCAACGCGATGGTGACCAGCAGCGCGCCCGCATAGTCGGGTCGGTGAGCCGACTGCACACGCGGCGTCTCCGCCAGCACCTTCCGGCCGGCCACGAGGAGCGCCGCACACACCGGCAGGTTGAGCCAGAACGCGGCCCGCCAGTCGGTGAGGCTGATGAGCAGAGCACCAAGGCTGGGACCGCTGGCGACGCCGAGCGCCCCGATGCCGCCCCACATGGCCACGATCTGGGTGCGCCGCTCGGGCGGGAAAGCGGCCAGCAACAACCCCAGCGAGGCGGGCGACAGCAGCGCACCACCCACGCCTTGCACTGCACGCCCTGCGATGAGCAACCCGAGGTTCGGTGCGATGGCGCACAACGCCGAGCCGATGAGGAACACGGAGAGGCCAATGGTGAACAGTCGCTTGCGCCCGAGCTGGTCGGCCGCCTTGCCGGCTACCACCAACAGCGAGCCGAAGCAGATGTTGTAGATGGTGACGATCCACGACACGTCGGCGTTGGTGGAGCCGAACGTCCGCAGGATCTCGGGGAAGGCGACGTTGACGATCGACAGGTCGAGCGTGGTGAGGTAGGCGGCGGTGGCACACACCGCGAACACAGGCCATGGCGAGCGGGTGGGGGTGTGGCTGATCGTCGGTGCGGTCACCTTGGCAGTTGAGCACAGTGTTTTCCAAGTGTCAACGTGGAACATGCTGTCACCGGCTGCGCCGACTGGTACGCTTGCCTCGTGGCACGTCGCAGCTATCAGCAGTTCTGCGGTCTGGCCGCAGCACTCGATGTGGTGGGCGAGCGCTGGGCGCTGCTCATCGTCCGCGACTTGGTGCCCGGCCCGCGCCGCTTCAGCGACCTCTTCGAGGGTCTCCCGGGTATCGCCACCGACATGCTCGCCGAGCGGTTG
>DMQJ01000490.1:2718-3194 GCA_003455715.1 Acidimicrobiaceae bacterium
ACCGACATGCTCGCCGAGCGGTTGCGCTCGCTCGTTGCGGCAGGTGCAGTCGAGCAGCGCAGCCTCCGTCACCCGGTGCCGGCCAAGGTGTACGCCCTCACCGAACGCGGTCAGGAGTTGGCGCGCATCGCAGGTGAGCTCGCCGGGTGGGGCATGTCGCTACTGCCGCCGGCGCCCGCCGACGGCGATCACACCAACCCTCGGTGGGCGCTCCAAGCCATGGCCCGCACCTATGCGGGAGGGCTGGCCGACGGCGAGTACCGGTGGACCATCGACGAGCATGAGCTCACGGTGGTGGTGGCGGGTGGCGCGCGCCGCCCCTCGGCACGGCTCGTGTACGGGCCCGGCGCAGACAGCGCGCCCGTGCTCGATGTGCGCTGCGACGAGCGAGCGTTCTTCCGTGCCGCTCGGCGTGGGGGTGCAGGTGCAGGCCTCCACGTCGCTTCAGGCGATACGTCGGTGGTCGCTGCCTTCTT
>DMQJ01000085.1:0-476 GCA_003455715.1 Acidimicrobiaceae bacterium
GCCAGTTGGCCGCCAACCAAGCCGCCGTGCAGGCGTCGCCCGTGGCGCTCCCTGCGGTGGCCCCTGCGGCCGCACCCGACCCCGACACCCTCGCCCGCATCGAGGCCTTGGCTGCCAAGGCCGAGCAGGTCGATCAGTTCGCCGCGCAACTCGCCCAGCTCAACGCCCGGGTCACGGCCCAGGCCGAACTCGGCGCCCAGCTCAGCAGCTTGCGCGACCGCCTCACCGAGCTGCAGAACGAGCAGACCGATCGTCGCTCCGCCGCCCTCGCAGCCACCGACGACGCCGACCTACGCGACCGAGTGAACGCCCTGGCCGACCGCATGGCCGCCACCGACTCACTCATCAACCAGATCGGTCAACTCGCCGAGCGGGTCGCCAGCAACGACAACGCAGTGCGCGAAAGCACCGAGCAGGTGTCGGCCATCGAACGGCGGCTCGATTCAGTGGCCACCGAACTGGCCAACCAGATCAGC
>DMQJ01000085.1:628-3884 GCA_003455715.1 Acidimicrobiaceae bacterium
AACCAGATCAGCGAACTCGGCCGCGACATCGATGGCTTGGCCGACCAGCCGGCAGCCGCCGGTGGCCCCGCCATCAGCGACGAGCTCATCGACAACCTGCGCAACGCCCAGGTGAAGCTGGCCAACGAACAGGCCCGCTACGAGATCGCCTTCCGCCAAGACCTCGCGGCGCTGGCCGAGCAGGTGTTGCGTCGCAACAGCTGACGCACACCCGCCCCTGGTGGGCGAGCGCTCAGGCGTCGAGCAGGTCGAGCGCTTCCGCGACCTTCTCGCGGGCCTCGCGGATCTTCTCCTCGTAGCCGGCGAGGTCGCGGTTGGCCAACGCTTCGTCGGCCTCGGCAAACAGGCGCTCGGCCTCCTCAAGGAGCTGCTCGGCGGTGGAAGCCCCGCCGGGGTCGGTACCCGGGTCGGTGGGGTCGGTCGGGTCGGTCGGGTCGGTGGGGTCTGACGGCCCCACCCGATCGCCGATGTCGGCGTTGAAGCCGGGGAAGATGTCGGCGATGGCAGTGGTGAGTGACGTACCGATGCCCACCTTGCCGCGGTACTCGACGATGATGAACTGCACCACCCGCTGACCCGCCTGCTGCGACTTCACGTAGAACGGGCGCACCCACAGCACACCACCGCTCACCGGCACCATCTGCAGGTCGCCGTAGGTGACGATGGAACCGCGGTCGTCGAGCAGCGTGGCCTCACGACCCACCGCCGGGTCGGCGTCCATCGCCGCACCAACGGTGAACGGCCCGTCGGGCAGACCACCCTCGGGCAACACGTACGACACCAACTGGCCGTAGGTGGCGGGGTCGCTGCTGGCCACCATGTAGGCCGTGAGTTCTCGGCGTTGATCGTTGGCACTGAACGGCGAGAACGGACGGAAGAGCGCGAAGTAGGCCTCACCATCGCCCTCGGGATGGAACATCGTGTAGTACGGCACGAACCGAGGGGCGTCGGAGTCTTGGGCGAACTCGGTGTTCACCACCGTGGTCTCCTGTGCGGTCGAGGTGGTGGCGTCGGTGGCCGTCGCCGGGTTCTGCCCAGGTTGCTCGGCCGAGGCCAGCGCCACCGACCACGCTCCCTGCCGGTCGAAGAAGGCTTCCCCTTCGAGCTGGTACTTCGAATAGGCGGTGGTCTGCACCCGGAACAACTCCTCCGGGTAGCGCAAGTGCCCCACCAGACCCTCGGGCATCTCGTCGAAGGGCAACAGCAGGTCGGGGAAGACACGGTCCCACACCTGCACCACAGGGTCGGTGGGGTCGATCACGTAGAGGCGCACCGTGCCGTCGTATGCGTCGACCACGGCCTTCACACTGTTGCGCACGTAGTTGAACGAGCCGGCCAGGCCGCTGCCCGACGACAGTTGACTGGTGTCGGCCGGTTCGGCGAACGGATAGCGGGAACTGGTGGTGTAGCCGTCGATCACCCACACCACTCGACCGTCGAGGGCCACCGGGTAGGGGTCGGAGTCGAGGCGAAGGAATGGCGCCACCTTGCTGACGCGCTCGCGCACATCGCGTACGGCCAACAACTGCGAGTCGTCGCCGATGGCGCTGGAACCGAGCAGGTTGTAGTCGAGTTCGTTGAGCGCAAAGGCCACCCGGCGGACGAACGAGCTGAGTTCGATACCACCCTGACCTTCGTACTCGTGGTCGGACCGACCCTCGCACTGGCGTTCCTGCACCGTGGTGTTGACGACGGCGTACCCGCTGAGCGTGGGGCTGAAGTACAGCTCGGGAAACTCCAGGTCGACGATGTCGGTGCGGTACGCCGGACGACCGTCGGAGCCGGCCTGCGACGCCGGTGCCGTCACAAGCCCGCACCCGTGGGTGTTGATGAGGTGCAGGCCCTGCCACGACTTGTTGCCCACCTGATCGAGGTCGAGTTCGCGGGCGCCCACCAGCACCTGCTGCAACCGCCCGTCGACCATGTAGCGGTCGACGTCGATGTCGCGCACCGTGGTGTCGGTCTTGCCGTCGTCGGTGCGGAAGCGGATGGCCGTGTCGGCGTCGGGCTTCCACAGCCGCACATCGCGCAACGCCTCCACCCCGGCCGACAGGTCGCTGCGAGTGACGTCGCTGAACTCGATCTCGCGCACCTCCACGTTGTCGATACCCAGGGCATGACGGGTGGCCTCGATGTTGTACTCGATGTAGGCCGCTTCCTTGTCGCGCTGGTTGGGCTTCACCACCAGGCTCTGGATGGCTGCCGGGTAGATGACACCGCCCACCAGTGCCACCACCAGCCACATCGCCGAGGCCGCCACCGCTGGGCGCCACTTGTCGGTCTTCAGCGTCGACAGGAACAGGGCCGCGGTGAACACGGCGATGAGTGCAAGCAAGAGCACGGCTGGCAACTGCGCCTTGTCGACCGCGTACGTGATACCGCTCACGGCGCCTCGATTGGACGTCGTGAGCTCATAGCGGGTCAACCAGTAGTCGGCAGCCTTCACCAGCGCCAACAGCGCCAGCAGCACCGCAATGTGCGCCTTCGTGGCCCGGCGCACCTTGGGGCGCGGCGGCTGCACCACGATGCCGCCGCTGAGCACATGGGTGAGCACCGTCAACAGGGTGACGAACAGCAAAGCGATGAACAGCCAGTCGATGACGAACGTGACGAACGGCAACTTGAACACGTAGAAGCCGACGTCGTTGCCGAAGCGAGGATCGGAACGGCCGAACGACGCGGAGTTGCGGAACATCTCCCAGTCTTGCCACCTACCCGCCGCCGGCACGGCGAAGAACAGCCCGAGCACCACGGCGACCGCCACGCGCAGCAGCCGCAACTTCGCGCCGAAGAACTCGTGGAACTGCTGCACCACCGGGTGGGTGTTGGCGGAGAACGAACTGGGCGCCAGGCGATCGGCGATGAACAGGTTGATGACTGCGACTGCGATGAACGCTGCACCGAACAGCGCAAACATCGACAGCTTCGACCACAACACACCCCAGAACACATCGGTGCGATCCACCGACTGGTGCCACAGATAGTCGACGTAGAAGCCAGCGATGAAGCGGGCCGACAACAACAGCCCCACCAGCACCACGGCGCCGATGATGAGGAAGACCCGGCC
Source organism: Acidimicrobiaceae bacterium (assembly GCA_003455715.1). Classification (GTDB taxonomy): domain Bacteria; phylum Actinomycetota; class Acidimicrobiia; order Acidimicrobiales; family Ilumatobacteraceae; genus UBA668. The sequence goes on from DMQJ01000085.1 coordinate 3,696, forward strand.
GCGGTCGCTCACTCGGCGACGGGGTACGACGGGAGGGAGATCCGAGGGGTTCGCCACGCGGCGAAGGCTAGCGGGGTGCGGGAACGAGCAGGCAGCGGCAGCCGGGGTGTGCCGGGGCACAGGCATGGTTGGTGGGGAACGGCTCGCCCCCCCCCGTGGCGCCTGCCGCCGCGCTGTCGTCGGGGGCGG
>DMQJ01000187.1 GCA_003455715.1 Acidimicrobiaceae bacterium
GCGCACGCCGCCAGCCAGGCCGGCCCGGCGACGGCAAGCGTGGCCGCGGTGGGGTAGTCGGTCGACATGCCGGCCGCGATGTCGCCGACGGCGTTGAGCAGGAACGTGATCATCAGGAACACGCGCCCCGGGGAACGCGCCACCATCAACAGCAGAGCGACGATGGCGGCCTCGAACAACCCCAGTGCGGGGTACAGCACCACCAGCACCTGGCTCGACACCGACAACTCGCCAGGGTCGCCGAGCGAGGGAAGGATGAGCGACTCCCACACCAGGAACACCGCGGCGGCGGCGAGCATCGCGGCCTCGGTGAGGTGCACCAGCCTGCCCCAACGTGGCAGGTGGCCGAGGTGCACCACCAGGAAGGCGATGAATGCGCCGTGCCAGGTGAGCATGCCCACATCGGCAAGGGTGAGGAACGACGTGTCGAGCCACTGCGCCCACCCGAAGATGAGCGTCACCTGCCCGAACACGATGCCGGCGAATGCGAGGGCGACGAGCCACCAGCGTCGCTGCTCCTCCCGACGCGCCCGGCCGACCGCCAGAACAAGCCCCACGGCGAGCAGCGACAGGTAGGCGGCGTCACCCCAGCGGTCCCACTCGCCAACGCCACTGATGCCGCCAGAGAGGAGTGCGGCGGCGGCAAGGGCGGCAATCACGACGAGTTGCACCACGACCACCCGCCGAACGAGCGCGGCAGATGGCACCACTCGCCAGTTCGCACGTTGCACTTCGCTCAGGGCCACGCCGCCACCCCCTCTCGCCACCCGCTTGTGATCGTGTGAACGAATCACTCAGCGTAGTTCTGCTGCCACCAGTTGTCGAGACGTCGGCGAATCGCCTCGTCACCGAGCAGGCCTTCCTCCAGGCGGATCTCCAGCAGGAACGCCATTGCTTTCCCCACCAGTGGGCCGGGTTGCAGCCCCAGTTGGGCCATCACCTCAGTGCCGTCGAGTTCGGGGCGGATGGCCTTCAGTTCCTCGGTGGCGGCCAGTTCGGCGATGCGCACCTCCAGGTCGTCCATCCGTTTGGCCAGCATCAGGGCCTTCTTCGGGTTACGGGTGGTGCAGTCGCACCGGGTGAGCACGTTCAGTTCCTGCAGCAGCGGCCCGGCGTCGCGCACATAGCGACGCACCGCCGAGTCGGTCCAGCCGGTGGAGTAGCCGTGGAAGCGCAGGTGCAGGAACACCAACTCGCTCACCGCCTGGATGTCGTCGTTGCTGTACCGCAGCGCCTCCATCCGCTTGCGTGTCATGCGCGCACCCACCGCGTCGTGGTGATGGAAGGTGACGCCCTTGCCCTTGGCGTAGCCCCGGGTGCGTGGTTTGCCGACATCGTGGAACAGTGCCGCGAGGCGGGTGCGGCGGAAGTCGAAGTCGGGCCAATCGGGCCCACGTTCGGCCTTCCACTCGGCCAACGGGCGCACGTTCTCCACCACTGCCAAGGTGTGGGTGAGGACGTCTTTGTGCTGGTGGATGGGGTCTTGCTCGAGCCGCATCGCTGGCAATTCGGGCAGGAACTCGTCGGCCAGACCGGTGTCGATCGCGAACCACAGCCCTGCGGTGGGGTGCGGCACGGTGATGAGCTTGTCGAGTTCGTCGCGGATGCGTTCGGCCGACACGATCTGCAGGCGCTCGTGCATGCTGCGCACTGCCTCCACCAACCCCGGCTCGGGGGTGGCGTTGAGACGGGCGATGAAGCGCGCCGCGCGCAGCATGCGCAGCGGGTCGTCGCTGAAGCTCTCATGCGGACCGAGCGGGGTGCGCAGGGTGCGGGTGAGCAGGTCGGCAGCGCCGCCGAACGGGTCGACCAACGTCGGGCTGTCGGTGGTGAGCTCGAGCGCCATGGCGTTGATGGTGAAGTCGCGACGCGACAGGTCGGCCTCGATGCGATCGCTGAACTGCACCTCCGGCTTGCGCGAGTCGGGCTGGTACGCCTCGGCGCGATGAGTGGTGATCTCGTAGCTGCGGTCGCCCGCCGGCGTGCGCTTCTTGGCCCCGATGGTGCCGAACTTCTCGCCCTGCGCCCAGATGGCATCGGCCCAGCCGGCGAGCAGCCGCTTGATGTCGGCCGGATGAGCGTCGGTGGTGAAGTCGAAGTCCATCTCCGCGTGGTCGGGGTTCTCCGTCGGCTGCGCCGGATCGCCCGCCAACAGGTCGCGCACCGACCCGCCCACCAGATACAGACGGAACCCGGCGTCGCGGAACCGCTGAGCGAGCGGGGCAACTTCCTCCAGGACCGGACGGAACCGGGGAGGGATCACAGCAGTCCTTCGATGTCCCAGTGCTCGCGCACCCGCGCCAGCGCGCCGTTGCCGGGGCCGCCACTGGTGGTCTCCTCGAACGCTTCGCCTTCCAGACCCGCCATCTCGCGCAACACGGTGGCCGAGCCGAACATGAGTGCATCGAGGTCGTACCCGCCTTCGAGCATCACGATGCGCCGACCGCGTGGCACGGTGGCCAGCACCCGACGAGCGAGCGGGCCGTAGTCGCCCGCGGCCAGACCAAGCTCGGTGATCGGGTCGGCACGATGGGCATCGAACCCGGCCGAGATGACCACCCACGTGGGGTCGAAGCGCTCGATGACCGGGGCCGCAATGGTGTCGAAGGCGCGCAGGTAGACGTCGCCGGTGGCACCGGGGGGCAGCGGGATGTTGAGGGTATGGCCGCGGGCGGTGCCCTCACCGGTTTCGGTGAGCCAGCCCGTGCCCGGATACAGCGGCCACTGGTGCAGCGACACGAACAGCACACGAGGGTCGCCGTAGAACGCGTCCTGCGTGCCATTGCCATGGTGGGCGTCGAAATCGAACACCAGCACCCGTTCACCTTCGTCGGCCAACGCCGCTGCCACCACGGCCACGTTGTTGACGAAGCAGAAGCCCATCGACTCGTTGGGGGTGGCGTGATGCCCAGGCGGGCGCACCGCACAGAACGCCGCGTCGGCACGGCCGTCGCGCAAGGCCCGCACCGCCGTGAGACCCGCGCCAGCAGCCAGCAGCGCCGCGTTCCATGAACCGGGGCTGGCATAGGTGTCGGGGTCGAGGCGGCCGCCACCGGTGAGGCAGATGGTTTCGATGCGCTGCAGATAGTGCTCAGGGTGAATGCGTTGCAGTTCGGCCTTGGTGGCGGGCAGCGGATCGAGCGGGATGAGCGCGTCGGCCAGGCCGGCGCGAGTGGCACCCTCGAGCACGGCGTTGAGGCGCTCGGGACGCTCGGGGTGACGCGGGCCGGCCAAGTGGTCGAGATAGGCCGAGTGGGTGGCGAACAGCACGGTCACAGCGACTGACGCTACCGTTCGCAGGGATGACGAACGAGGCCGAATCGTCGGCCACCACCCAGGCCGTGTCACCTGCTGCCTCCCTCGCGGTGCCATCGGTCGATGAGCCCGTGATGTTGCGCGGGTCGGGTGGCGCTGCTCGCGTCCGCCCGTGGCCCTTCCAGCCGACGGTCGCCCATCTGGTGATCCTTCACCAGCAGCAGCGACTGCCGTCGCTGGCCGACCTCGGCCGGTGGGGCGAACAACTCCGATCACTCGGCTTCACCTCGGTGCGTACGGGCGCGCTCGCCGTAGCGGCCGGGCTGCGGGTGGAAACTGCCGGCTACACCCCGGTGCAGGAGTTGGCGCTGCTCGCACACGACCACCCGGGGGCCGGCGCAGCCGCTGCGAGCCAGGTGTCGTCGGCGCGCACCTCCCGGCTCACCGAGCGTCATCTCGAGGTGGCGAGCGCCATCGATTGCGCGGCGTTCGGCTCGGGGTGGCAACTCGACGGGGCGTCGGTCGCCGATGTGTGCCGCGCCACACCCAGGCACCGCGGACGCCTCGCTCACTTCGACGCACCCGGCGACACAGTTGGCGACACACCCGGCGGCACAACAGGGCCGGCGGGCTACGCCATCACCGGTCGCGACGCCCGGCAAGGGTTCCTGCAGCGACTGGCCGTTCGCCCAGAGGTGCAGGGGCACGGTGTGGGACGACTGCTCGTCCACGACTGTTTGCAGTGGCTGGCGCGGTGGCGGGTGCAACGGGTGTTGGTGAACACCGCCACCGACAATGCCGCTGCCCTCGCGCTCTACGAGCGCGCCGGATTCCATCGGTTGGGCGAGCGACTGCGGGTGTACGAGCGGAGCCTGGCATGAGGCGCACCACCGGCCTGGTGGCTCGGCTCGCGCTGGCTGCGAGCACCGCCGTCGCCCTCGGGTCTCCGGTCGGCGCCGCC
>DMQJ01000220.1 GCA_003455715.1 Acidimicrobiaceae bacterium
GGCGATGGCGCCGTGGTCGCGGGCGGCGCAGATGGTGGCGGCGTCGGTGAGCGTCCACCCGTACGTGACGGAGGGGATCACCGCTGCCGGGTTGAACACAGCGAAGGCAGCGGCGACGAGCTCGCCCGGCACCTGCCCCATCACCGAGCCGCGGCTGGTGAAGTAGGCCGGCCCGTCGGGCAGGGCCACCCCATTGGCTTGGCCGGAACTGGGCGAGAAGCCGAGCGCGGCGTACCCGGCATGGCACTCGGGCGAGAAGTAGACCTGCCCGGTGACAGGTTCGAGGGCGGCGGCAAGGGCACGTGCAGGCTGCATGCGCGCACCCTACGGTTTCTGGGGCTGGATGTTCTCACCGAGCGAACTGGGGCTGAAACGTTCGCACTTCCGTGCGAAAACGCGCGCCAGAAAGCGCACCGTTAGCCTCGTGGTCGTGACCACCACCGTCGAGATCGCCACCGACGCCACCGCCGAACTGGTGGACGCGTTCGCCCGCCTCATCCCCCAACTGTCGAAGAGTTCACCACCGCCCACGCAGGCCGAACTGCAGGAGATGATCGACTCGCCGGCCAGCGATGTGCTGGTGGCTTGGGTCGACGGCCGCGTGGCGGGCACGCTCACGCTCGTGACGTTCCGCATTCCCACCGGGATGCGGGCGTGGATCGAAGACGTGGTGGTCGACGACGCTGCCCGCGGGCACGGTGTGGGCGAGGCACTCAACCAACGGGCACTGCAGATCGCCCGCGAGAAGGGCTGCAAGACGGTCGACCTCACCAGCCGCCCCAGCCGCGAAGCCGCCAATCGGCTGTATCAGCGCATCGGCTTCCAAGCCCGCGAGACCAACGTCTACCGCTACGACCTCGAGGGCTGAGCGTCGCTGCCATCGCAGCGCAGGCACCGGATCTCGCAGCCGAGACGAGATTCGGTGACAGCGTTGGGGTCGCAGGGGTCAGATCGGTGTCAGCCGGCGCCGGGGAAGTCCCAAGGGGGGTCTTCGCCGGTGCGGCCGTCGAGTGCTTCGCGCAGCAGGTCTGCGTGGCCGGTGTGGCGGCCGTACTCCTCCACCAGGTCGAACAGGATGCGGCGCAGGCTGATGACGTCGTCGGGCTGACCGATGTGCACCCGTTGGTCGAGCCCGCCATCGGCCAACGCAGCGGCGAGGCGTTCACGCGAGCGCCGCACCGCGCTGTCGTAACGGTCGTACAGCACCTCGGGCGGGGTGGCATCGGCGGTGTCGAACTCCCAGTGAGGGTGCGCATCCCAGTCGACGGATACCCACGGCTCGTCGAGTGGGGCGCCGCTCAGCCAGGCGGTGAACTTCTCCGACTCCACTCGGGCGAGGTGGTGCAGCAGGCCGCCGAGCGACAGCGTCGACGACGGCAGGCGGAAGGCGAGGCCCGCGGCATCGAGCCCGTCGGCCTTCCAGCGGAACGTAGCCCGCTGACGATCGAGCGCGCCGAGCAGATGTTGCACCTCGGTGCCTGCAAGGGGTGGTTCCCAGGGGGGTGCGTCGTCGGCCACGACAAGACGCTACAGCGGCGCCCAGACGAGCCGGACGCCGTCGGCTGGTGGCCAAGCGCGGAGTCGAACCGCCAGGTCGCCCAAATGGGTCAACCGCTCATCGCCCTTCCCGGGTAGCCATCTGCCAGTGTGCCGGGTGATTGGCTCAGTGCCACCCCAATGTGGCCAACAACACGTCAGGTCGCGTACCAGCGGCGGCGTGCCCACAGCGAGACGTACACCAGGCCGACGAGCACGGGCACCTCGATGAGCGGCCCGACTACGCCCGCCAGCGCCTGCCCGCTCGACACGCCGAACACGCCGATGGCCACCGCAATGGCCAACTCGAAGTTGTTGCCCGCGGCGGTGAAGGCGATGGACGCGTTGCGCTCGTATGGAATGCCCATGCGCACGCCCAGCAGGAATGCGCCGAACCACATCAGGCCGAAGTACGCCAGCAGCGGCAACGCGATGCGGGCGACGTCGAGCGGTTGGTCGGTGATGCGTTCGCCCTGCAGGGCGAACAGCACGACGATGGTGAACAGCAGCCCGTAGAGCGCGACCGGGCCGATGCGCGGCAGGAACCGTTGCTCGTACCACTCGGTGCCTTTGGCTCGCTCGCCGAACGTGCGGGTGAGGAACCCGGCCAGCAGAGGGATGCCGAGGAAGATGAGCACCGCTTTGGCGATCTCCCACACGGTGACGTCGATGCCTTCGCTGTCGAGGCCCAGCCAGCCGGGCAGCAGCTCGAGGTAGAACCAGCCGAGTAGGGAGAAGGCGAGGATCTGGAACAGCGAGTTGAGTGCAACCAGCACGGCGGCCAACTCACGGTCGCCGCACGCCAGGTCGTTCCACACGAGCACCATGGCGATGCAGCGAGCGAGGCCGACGATGATGAGCCCGGTGCGGTACTCGGGCAGGTCGGGAAGCATCAGCCAGGCGAGTGCGAACATCAGCGCCGGCCCCACCAGCCAGTTGAGCACCAGCGACATCGCCAGCGATCGCCGATCAGCCACCACGTGCCCGATGGAGCGGTACTTCACCTTGGCCAGCACCGGGTACATCATCAGCAGCAACCCGATCGCGATCGGCAACGAGACGGTGTCGATCTTCACCTTCTCGAGCTGCTCGTCGAGGTCGGGGAAGCCGCGGCCGAGCAGAATGCCGGCCACCATCGCCTGCCCGATCCACAACGGCAGCAACCGGTCGAGTGTTGAGAGCCGGCTGGGTGCCGGGGCATCGAGCGTGGTCATCGCTCTGCCTCCGCTACTCCGCCGCGAAGTTGGCCCTCGAGGCTGGCGAAGCGGTGCGCGGCCAACCACAGGCGCAGCAGGTGGCGGCGCTGTGCGGGGTCGGGGTGGTCGTCGTAGGCCTCGCGGGCGTGGAGAATGCGGCCGTTGTTGATGAACTGCACGTCGCCCGGCCGGAACTCCATCTCCACGTGGAAGCTCGGGTCGTTGGCCAACCGTTCCAGCAGTTCCATTGCTTCGAGGTGACGCGGCTCGAGCCGCGGTGCGTCGGCGTGCTGCTGCGAATCGCGGATGTACCAGCCGAGGTAGAACAGGCGCGGCACACCGTCGATGTCGTTGAGGGGAGCGAGAAGGAACCACGAGATCGGAAGAGCGT
>DMQJ01000401.1:0-372 GCA_003455715.1 Acidimicrobiaceae bacterium
CCCCCCCACGCCGCTCTCCCGTTGTTGCTGGGCCCGCCGTGCGACGAGCGTCGCGAGATACACGCCGGCGATCGCTGCGGTGACCGCGCCCATCAGCGCATGGCCGGCCACCACCGAAGCCCCCAACACCACGCCCGCCAGCGACACAGCACCCCAACTGCGGCGCTGCTCGGCACGGTGCACCACCCACAAGCACGCGGGGATGGCAGCCGACTGCACCACCACCGGCGCCAACTGCATCCAGGCCAGGGTCCAGCCGCCCAGCATCCAGGCCAGCCCAGCAGCGACGGCCGACAACCAGCGGGTGCCCAAGCGACGCAGCAGCAGATACGTGAACCAGCCCGCGGCCCACAGGTGCAGCACGGTGAACAG
>DMQJ01000401.1:650-1134 GCA_003455715.1 Acidimicrobiaceae bacterium
GAGAGGTCGGCGTACAGCGGGTAGCCGCCCCCGTAACTGAACAGGTCGACATGAGGGAGTTCGCCCTCGTCGTAGGCGCGCTGCTGCACTGCAAGCGCCGGCATCGACAGATCCGACTGATCGGACAACAGCGAGAACGGATGCGGCGCGCCCGCGGCTGCCCACGGATACACGTAGCCCTGTTGCGTCGCGGTGTTGGTGAACACCTTGGAACCGGCGAACACCGGAGCGAACAGCACCAGCAGCACACCGGCGAAGAGCGCGGCGGCGCCGAGGTGCCCCCGTCGCAGTCGCGCCCAATGGCCTACGCGATGCGGCACCCTGGGCATCAGTCGTGCATGAGGGTTGGGGCGGCCGCACGGATGCGAGACCACATGCCGGCGTGATCGGTGGCCACCTGCACCGACAGCGAGTGAGCGCTCGTGCGATACCACGACAACACCTGCGGCACGAACGCCGCATGTCGGCCGGCCTCAGCAAGACG
>DMQJ01000401.1:1342-1524 GCA_003455715.1 Acidimicrobiaceae bacterium
ATGTCGGCCGGCCTCAGCAAGACGCACCCAGAGGTGGAAGTCTTCCCAGCCGTCGAGCTCTGAGCTCCACCCGCCGAACTCGCGCACCACCTCGGTGCGAATGAGCGACATTGCGTCGATGTAGTTGCCGTGACGGAAGAGCGAGGGCATCCACGGCCGAGCGCTGATGAGGCGGGGGAACT
>DMQJ01000401.1:1693-6669 GCA_003455715.1 Acidimicrobiaceae bacterium
CGCGCATCGCTGCGATGGGTGCGTATGCGAAGGCAGCGTCGGCGTCGGCGTCGAGCGCTTCGACGAGCCGGGCAAGCACTTCCGGGTACACGCCATTGTCGGCGTCGAGGATGAACACGAACTCACCGCGGGCGTGCTGCAGCAGCCGGTTGCGCGTGGCCGACGGGCCTCGGTTGGCCCCTGCCACCCACAGCGCTGCGGGCAGCCATGGACGCTCGGCGAGAAATGCCTCGATGGCGGTGGACGAGCCATCGGTGGAGGCGTCGTCGAGCACGAGCACCTCGAACGTGGGCCCGCCACATGCAGCGACCGATGCCAACGCTTCGAGCACCTCGTTGCGATGGTTGTACGACGCGGTGAGCACCGACACCCGGGGCACCCCCTGGTCGATTGCCGGGGTACGTGCCACCAGACGGTCGGTGTCGGGCGAGTCGCCGCCAAGTGCGGACAGCCGCGCGTTGAGCGCCCTCAGCCGTTGCTCCATCCGGCGGATCGAGCCACCGAGCACATCGACCTGGGAGACATGGGTGGGCCAGCCGGGAGGCGGAGCGGAGGGGCGAGGCGGCTCGGGGATGTCGCGTTTGGCGGGCACCCGACGTGGCCGCCGAACCAGACGCTCGGCAAGCCCCAGCAGGCGATCCACCGACGGGCGCATCGGCAACTCGGTGGTGACGAACTCGTAGCTGTCGCGCTGCAGACGGCACAGCTCGTCGGGTCGGTCGAGCAAGCCGCGCGCGAGCAAGCCGAGCGCATCAAGGCGTGCCGAAACGAAGTGCTCCCCCGCCCGCAGGGGCGCCGCGTCGGAGGAGTGCTCGCTCACGACGACGGCTCCGTTGCTGATGGCCTCCACCACCCGCACCCATTCGAGGCACGTGGATTCCAGCCGGTGGGCGTTCACCAGGATGCGCGAGCGAGCCAGCAGGGCGAACTTGTCGGCGGCGGTACGGCTGTCGGCCACGTCGTCGGGCTTGGGTTCCACGGTGGGCACCATGAGGTGCACCCGCTTGTCGGCCCACCACTGCCCGGCACCGGCCAGCATCGCGTCTCGGCGCTCGTCACTCGAGGCGAGGTAGGCGATGTCGATGTCGCGTGGTGTGTTGGCGCCTTGCCAGTGGTCCCAGGCCTTGGTGTAGCCGATCTGGAACGACTCGGCTCTGATGCCACGACGACGCAGCTCGGCGCGTGCATCGTGGTTGATGTCGACGATGGCCGCGCAGCGTTGCGCCTGTTGTGCGGAGATCTCGAACCACGGCGTGCCCGGGTGTTCGACGGTGAGCGCGATGGTGCGAGCGAGCTCTCGGTCGCGCGGCCACTGGCGCGACGGCACCACAGCGAAGTACTCGTGGGGCACCACGACGTGCACCGTGTCGGGCGAGGTGTCGAACTCGTCGTCGACCACTTCGGCGTCGGCGCCGAGTTGGAGCGCCTCGTGAGCGATGCCCTCGAGAATGTCGCGCATGAACCGATTGGCGGCTCGGGCGTGAACGAGGCGCAGCTTCATCGCGTCGGGCGGGCACCTGTGGTGAGACGGCGCACCGCTCGGAGCACCCCGGTGACCCGCCAACTCACGGTGGAGTGAATGGCCTCGAGCTCGCGCGTGAGGTTGTCGATCTGACGGTACGCCGACTCGAGCTCGGCCTCAGCCTCGGCGACGGACGCTTCGAGTTGGGTGACGCGTGTGCGCATTTCTTCCAACTCGACGAGCGCCTGTTCGCTTTCCAACAGTTGGTCGGAGAGCGCCGCAGCGCGCTTGGAGAGGCGATCGCGTTCTGCCGCGAGCACGGCGAGGTCGCGCTGGAGCGAATCGACGCTCGTGGCTCCTCCAGGTTCGTGCGTCGTCTCCAACGATGGACCCTTCTCTCTGCAGGCTACGAAGTCGGATGGTGGCGGTTCGCTCAGCCTAGTGGCCCGCCCCAACGCGCCCTCCTCGGCCATGTTCGGGGATGTCGAGACGAGTGGCGAGTGCGCCCAGCGCCCTGGCCGTGGCGCTGCAACCCATCGACGCAACGGTGGCGCTCCGCTACGGCGAGCCCGGCGAACCCGGACCCCACCACGCAGACGTCGGGAACCGCGAGGCGTTGATGTCGACCCATACGGATACTCTGCCGCCCATGGCCGCACCTCGCATGTGCATGCTCGTTCTCGGTACACACCGAAGCGGCACGTCGGTCACCACGGCCCTGGTGCACGCGCAGGGTTTTGCGCTGGGTGGTCCGCTGCTCCACGTCGGCGATGAGAACCCGCTCGGCCACTTCGAGAACGAGCAGGTGCTGGCGCTGCACGAATCGTTCCTTCACGAGTTGGGCCTCGAATGGTTCGACGATGGCGATCCGTTGCAGTTGGCCGGCCGTCAACGCCGCCGCCGGTGGACGGCAGCCATCGAGGAGCGTTTCGTCACCGTCGCCGCTGGCGAGGACCGCTTTGCTGTGAAGGACCCGCGGATGGTGCACCTTCTTCCGCTGTGGCGCGTTGCCTTGCGCCGGCTCGGCACCGATGCGAGAGCGATCGTCACCCTGCGGCACCCGGCCGCAACGGCGCGCAGCCTGCATCACCGCAACGATCTCCCGCTCGCCCACGGCGAGCGCATCTGGTTGCGCGACATGGAGGCGATTCGGCGCGGCATCGGCCGGATGCGCCACGGGGTGGTGCGCTACGAGCACCTCGTCGCCGACCCCCTACGGGTGCTGCGGGCCGGTTTTGACGACGCCGGGGTGCCGTGGCAGCACGACGCCGAGGAAGCGATGAGGTCGTTGGTCGACCCGGCGCTGAACCGATCGTCGGCCGGTACCGACGTCGATGCCCCGCATGCGGGACCGCTGCACCGTGCCATCGAGCCGCTCCGTTCCGCCCGACGGTGGCCTCACATCGACAGAGCATGGCCACCCGACAGCGTTCGGTGAAGTTGCTCAACTTCTTCTGGAACTGGCGTCATCGAGGGCACTAGCATTCGTCTCTGACGGTGTGGCGGCACCGCTCCTCCCGTGTGGTGCCTCCCCCTATGCGCCGTTCGGCGCACGGTCGCTGGCCGCCCAGCCCTCTCTCCCGTCGAGGGTTGGGCGGCCCACCGGCCGTTCCTCACGCCATTGCCGTGCTCGGGGGTGACGATGCACAACGAGTCGACCGATCCTCGGTTCAGTCGCCGCGCTGCGCTCCGTCGGGCCGCCATCGCTGGCGGGGTGGGGTGGGTCGCCCCGGTCGTGCTCACATCGTCGCCTGCCGCCGCCGGCGTCTTCACTGCCAAGTGCGCACCCAGTGCGGTCACGGCCACGGCCGGGTTCGTACAGACAGGCTGCACGGCGTTCAACAGCACCATCCGCATCACGATCAGCTTCAACGGCACGTGCCCGTGCGGCGGCACGGCCCTGTGGTGCGTGCAGAAGAACTCGCCCACACCCACGGTGAGCGGCACGTCGTCGGTGTTCGTCTTCTCGGTCACCATCTCGGTGTTCACCACCGTCACCATTCGCGGCAAGGTCGCTCTCGGTTGCACCGACCGCGATGGCGACACCCAGTACGCCGTCTACGACTGGGTGATGACCGCCACCGACAACGGCTCGGCGTGCTCGGTGGCCAACTCCATCTCCGGTGTCACCCTCAGCAACCGCACCCTGGTCACCCAGTCGACGTGTCCGTCGCTGGCGTCGTTGGCCCCACTGTCGCTCCCCCCGGCCGCACCTCCCGGGGCGCGCCGGCAGGAGTAGGCGTATGCGAGTGCTCCGTTCACCCGATGTGCTGTGGCGAACCGCTGGCGGCTACCTCGTGGTGTGCGCCCCCAGTGGTGCGTGTGTAGAGATCGGTGGCTCCGCGGCATCCGTGTGGGCTGCACTGCCTGTTGCCCCCGACGGTGCTGTGCCGGTTGATGCGTTGGTGCAGCAGTTGGCCGACGAGTCGGCGACGGCGCCCTCGGAGGTCGAGCCGGTGGTGCGCGCAGTGCTCGACGTGCTGCAACGCCACGGGTGTATCGCTCGTGCAGCGTGACCACCCAGCACTCGTTGCCGTCGCCACGTGGCGACTGCCAGGGTTGCCCACCCCGCGGGTGCATGTGTCGTCGGCCGAGGTCGACTCGCTCCGGGCGTTCGCTCGTGGCGACCGACTGAGCGGGCTGTTGGCCGACGCCGTGCAGCAGGGTGGGGTGCGACTGCCATCCGACGCGGTCGAAGCGTTCGACGACGTGCTCGACGACTGGCACAGCGCCTTGCGAGCGTGCGTGGTGCTGGAATCGCTCGCGGTTCGGGTCGCCGCCCACCTCGACTCGCTCGGGGCGCGGTGGCTGCTCACCAAAGGGTCGGCGGTGGCGCATCTCGACTACCCCGACCCCGCCCTGCGCACCTTCGCCGACATCGATCTGATGGTGCATCCCCACCACTGGGCGGACGTGTCGCGGCACTTCTTCAACGACGGTGGCGACGCGCAGGCGGTGTTCGCCGAGCGCTATGGAAAGGGACGCACCGCCGTGATCGACGACATGGAGGTCGACCTGCACCGCCGGTTCGCGGTCGGCGCCTTCGGTGTGCGGCCCGACATGCGCGCCTGCTTCGACACCCACGACACCATCGAGTTGGCTGGTCGCCCGCTGTTCGTGCCGTCGGCCGAGGTTCGTTTACTGCACGCCTGCTTCCACGCCGTGTTCGGCGGCGCATCCGAGCTGCGGGCCGTGCGCGATGTTGCTCAGATCGTCGCCGTCCATCCGCAGGCCGTGCGGGGCGCTCTACGACTGGCTGAGGAGTGGCGTGTGGAGCCGGTGTTGGCCGCGGCGTTCCAGGCTGCGTCACGACGGCTCGAACTGCCGCCCGGCTACCTGCCGCGGCTCCCGCACCGTCGCCTCACCCTGGCAGAGCGCCTCACCCTGCGGGTGTTCCGTCGCCACGGCGGGTTCCGGCCACAGGCGCTCACCACGCTCGGCTCGTTGCCGATCCGTGAAATGGTGCCGTTCGCCCGCTCGCTGGCGGCGCTCAGCAAGGATCTGTGGAGCGAGC
>DMQJ01000534.1 GCA_003455715.1 Acidimicrobiaceae bacterium
AGCGCGATTGGGTGGCGCCCGACTCGCACGCCTGGCCCGCTGAACCACAGTGGTGCCCGGGCCTGGCGCACATGCAGCGAGCCGTGCGTGCCGGGCTGCGACCCGCTGGCCCAGTCCTTGGGCGAGATGGCCAGGTCGGGTGCGTTGGGGCTGTCGAACAACTGGGCGATGCGCTCGTAGCCGAACGGATAGCTCTGGTGGTCGGGGGCGATGAAGCGCCGCGCCGGGTCGTCGGCGTCGAAGCCGCTCGCCACCGCGGCTGCCCGTTCGGCGGCCACGGTGGCCAGCGCCAGGGGGTCGTCGTTGGCGATCGGGTTGTCGCCCACCACCTCAATGACCTCGAATCGCAGCCGTCCGGTGTCGTCGATGAGTCGCCGGAACCGCACCATGCCCCGAGCCGACCAGACCTCGTAAGCACCCGGTTCGCCGGATGTGGGTGTGCCCTCCCGCCAGGTGAACACCAGGTCGACTTGGGGGCCCACCACCGTGTCGGTGAGCAGCGCGGCAATGGCACGATTGCCGCTCTCCTCCTGATGGGGGCACAGCCCCTGGCCAGCGGGTCGTTCGGGGCCGTGCACGCGCATGACCGCGACCGTACCTGTCAGCGGGCACCCCAGCTGAAGGTCTGCTTGAACAGCTTCAGGCACACGAACGCCTCGGCCTCCACCACGTCGGGCCGGGCGCGCAGCCGGGAGAGCAGCCCCAACAGCGCGGTGTCGTCGTCGGCCACGACCTCGAACATCAGGTCGTAGCGGCCGGCGGTGGCCACCAGGTACTCCACCTCGGGTAGTTCGGCCAGCGACGCCGCAGTAGCTTCTGCGTCACCCGCGACGCGCGCGCCGATCATCGCCACCCGGCGCACGCCGAGCGACATCGGATCGGTGACGGCCACGATCTGCATCACTCCGTTGTCGGTGAGCCGCTGCACCCGCTGGCGGATGGCGCCCTCGGTGAGGCCGACCTCGGCTGCCACCTTGGTGTAGGGCATGCGACCATCGGCCTGGAGTAGCTCGATGATCGTGCGGTCGATGTCGTCGAGTGCGCTCACGAGCGGCGGGCGAACTCGGCGCTGGCGTCGGTGAGCACCCGTCGCAACACCGACTCGATGAACGCGAACTCCTCCTCGCCAGCGATGAGCGGCGGCGAGAGCGTGATGACCGGTTCGCCGCGGTCGTCGGCGCGGCAGATGAGGCCGGCGTCGTAGAGGCGGGGGGAGAGGTAGCCACGGAGCAGCCACTCCGCCTGCTCGGCCGTGAACAGGCCGCGGGTGGCCTTGTCGGGCACCAGTTCCAGCGCGAGGAAGTAGCCGTCGCCGCGCACGTCGCCCACCAACGGGATGTCGAGCAGGCCCTCGATGAGCTGCTTGAAGCGACCCTCGTTGGCTCGCACGTGGCCGCAGAGGTCGTCCCGCTCGAAGACATCGAGGTTGGCGTTGGCGACGGCGCAGCTCACCGGATGGGCGCCGAAGGTCTGCCCCTGCAGGAAGACGTTGGTGTCGGCTAGAAACGGCTCGGCGAGTCGGTCGCTGACGATCATCCCGCCCAGCGCCGCATAGCCGCTGGTGACGCCTTTGGCGAAGGTGACGATGTCGGGCTGGTAGCCGTAGCGGATGCTGCCGAACATCTCGCCGAAACGGCCGAACGCGGCGATGACCTCGTCGCTCACGAGCAGCACCCCGTACTGGTCGCAGATCTCACGGACGCGAGCCCAGTAGCCGTCCGGAGGGGTGAACGCGCCGCCCGTGTTCTGCACGGGCTCCATGAACACCGCGGCGACGGTGTCGGGGCCTTCCATCTCGATGCGCATCGCCAGGTCGTCGGCGCAGCGCAGCGTGCAGCCACTGAGGTGCATGCAGTCGTTGCAGCGGTAGCGGTAGGGGGTTTGCACCTTCACCGCGCCGGGCACCAGCGGCTCGAACGGGGCCTTGATGGAGGGCACGCCGGTGAGGCTGAGGGCTCCCATCGAGGTGCCGTGGTAGGCGAGGTAACGGCTGATGACTTTGTGCTTCATCGGCTGCCCCTGCAGCTTCCAGTACTGGCGGGCGAACTTGATGGCGCTCTCCACCGCGTCGCCACCACTCGGGGTGAAGAACACCCGGTTGAGGTCGCCAGGGGCGTACTGTGCGATGCGGTGGGCCAGCGTCACCGCCGGCTCGTGGGCGAAGCTCCACACGGGGAAGTAGCCGAGCGTCTCGCTCTGGGCGCGGGCGGCCTCGGCCAGTTCGGCGCGGCCGTGACCGACTTGCACGGTGAACAGCCCCGACAGGCCGTCGAGGTAGCGCCGACCGTGCTGGTCGTAGACGTAGCAGCCCTCGCCGCGGGCGATCACCGGCACCTCCTGGGCGGCGTAGCCACCGAGGCGGGTGAAGTGCATCCACAGATGCCGTTTGGCGAGTTCGGAGAGATCGGACATGATCTCTACGATAGTCGTAGACGGCGACTACGAGAGTCGCAATGGGCTCAGTCGCCGATGGTGACGCCGCACTCGGTCTGCGACCACTCGTCGAGCCGGTCGCCCGCCGCTTCGACCTCCGCCGCGTTGTTCGTCTGGAGGTTGGTGAACTCTGGAGACGTGGCGACTGCAGCAAGGTTGTAGTCGTACTGCTCGAAGACTGAGACGAGCTGCGACTGCACGCCGGTGACGATCTCCATGTCGGCCTTGATCTCCGCCGGAGCGTTGGCTCGGAGTGACTCGATCAGCGGCAGGAAGCGGCCGAACGCTGCCTTGAGTGCCTCGGGGTCGGGTGCCTCGGCATCGAAGATGAGGTTGATGGCGTCGTTTTCGGTCTTGAAGGCCCTCACTTGGTCGCAGAAGTCGCCGCCGCTCGCGCTCGACGACCCTTTGTCGTCGTCGCTGCAAGCGACCAACAGGCCCGCCGCCAATGCCGCGGCCGCAACGGTGCGCAATGCCTTCATCGTGTGTGCTCCCTCAACTCGTGGATGTGGTCAACCTAGCGGTTGGGGGGCCGCCACCGAGGGCAGTTCAGGAGTCGCCGACCACAAGCCCGCACTCGCGCTCGGTGTAGGCATCGAGGCGATCAGTGGCCGCATCCATTGCGTCGCTCTGTGAGGCCTGGAACTCCTGGAACTCTGCGGAGGCCGACAGGGCGATGATGTCGTAGTCGTACTCACCCATGAGGCGGAAGACCTCCTTGAAGCCGTTGGTGACGGTGGTGACGTCAGCCTTCACGTCGCTCGGCGCCGATGCACGCAGCGAGTCGAGTTCGCCGCCCATTGTGGCCACGGCGGCCTCCAACTCTTCCGGCGACGCGTTGCCGGAGAAGATCAGCGACATGGTGGAGCCTTGCTCGTCGAAGGCGCGGACCGCATCGCAGAACGACGCTGCGGAGCCGCCGCCGTCGTCGTCGCCGCAGGCCGACAGCAGCCCGGCCGAGAGTGCCGCTACTGCGAACATCGGAATCGCCTTCATGGTGGTGAGCTCCTTCGGTGTGCGAATGCCCGACCCTAACCGGTGGTCGTGGGCGGGGTGCAAGGCGGCGGGTTGGGTGGAATAGCCTGCCCGCATGTTGCTCGCCCACGAACTCACCGGTGCCCACGAAGCGCCCGCGCTCGTTCTCATTCACGGCATCACCGAGAGCCGACACACGTGGCGTCCGCTCATCGGCCCGCTCGCGGCCACCCACCGGGTGCTCGCCGTCGATCTGCGCGGCCACGGCGACAGCGCCGTCGGCGACGCGTACGACCCCATCAGCTATGCCACCGACGTCGCCGAGACCGTTGCCTCGCTCGGCCTGGAGAACCCCCTGGTGGTGGGGCACTCGCTCGGTGGTGTTGTCGCCAGCGCCTACGCCGCGGTGGCGTCGTGCTGCGCTGTGGTGAACCTCGATCAGCCACTGCGCCTGTCGGGGTTCAAGGAGGGGTTGGCGCAGCTCGAGCCACTCCTGAAGGGCGATCAGGCGTCGTTCTCCATGGCGATCGACCTGTTGTTCGGCGCGATGAACGGGCCGCTCGCCGCCGACGAGGTGGCGCGGGTGGAGGCCAGCAGGCGGGCCGATCAGCAGGTGGTGCTCGGCACATGGGCGTCGGTGTTCGACAGCACCGTGGAAGAACTCGACGCCACCGTGGCGGCGCTCGCCGGTGCCATCACCGTTCCCTATCTCGCCCTCCACGGCATCGATCCGGGTCCCGGTTACGCCGACTGGCTCACTGGGCTCGTGCCCACGGCGGTGGTGGAGGAGTGGCCCGACCACGGCCACTATCCGCAGTTGGTCGACCCGGCGCGGTTCCTCGCTCGCCTGGCAGCGTTCGAGGCCACGGTGCGCGGATGACCGTGCAGGTCGGTGTCGACGGAGCGGTCGGAACCATCACGCTCGCCCGGGCCGACAAGCGCAACGCGGTCACGTACGAGATGTGGGTGGCCCTCGAGGCCGCGTGCCGCGAGCTGGCGCACCACCCGCAGGTGCGAGTGGTGGTGCTTCGCGGGGCGGGCGATCACTTCTGCGCTGGCGCCGACATCACCGAACTGCTCGCCGAGCGACCCGCCACCGTGCCCAGCTTCATGGACGTCAACATGGCGGCCGAGCACGCGCTGGCATCGCTGGGCAAGCCCACGCTCGCCGTCGTGCAGGGCGACTGCATTGGTGGTGGCGCGGCGCTGGCCATCGACTGCGACCTGCGCATCGCCGTCGCGGGTGCCCGGTTCGGCATCACTCCGGCGAAGCTCGGCGTGGTGTACCCGCCCGCTTCGCTCGAGCGGGTGGTGC